>JAYUAH010000521.1:0-3932 GCA_043741415.1 Betaproteobacteria bacterium | reverse complement strand
CACCCGAGCTTACGTTAATCTGCGGCAGAAAATGCAGTTCGAATTCGTTGCGCACCAGTGCGTGACGCAACTCGATTTCCATGCCCAACCGTCCGGCGGCGTTCACGTTCATGTCCGGCCGGTAAAGCTGCCAGGCATTGCGTTCCTGCTTGGCATGGTACATCGCGACGTCCGCGTTTTTCAGCAGCACATCGCGGTCATGGTCGTCGAGCGGATAGATGGTAATGCCCACACTGGTGGTGGTGAACACTTCGCCCGCATCGGTATCAAAGGGCACAGTGAACGCGTGTTTTATTTTTTCCGCGATGGAGGTCACTTCTTCAACAGTGGTGGCATTTTCAACCAGCACGGTGAACTCGTCACCGCCGAGACGCGCAACGGTGTCGGTGGCGCGCAGGTTGGCCGCCAGGCGCTCGGCAATCTGCCGCAGCAGATGGTCGCCGGCAGTGTGGCCGTGCGTATCGTTGATCTGCTTAAAACGGTCGATGTCAAGAAACATCACGCCGAGCAAAGTGTTGTTGCGCCGCGCGCGCTGCATCGCCGCCTCCAGCCGGTCGAGCAGCAGATAGCGGTTGGGCAAGCCGGTCAGCGCATCGTACTGTGCCATGAACGACAGGCGCTCCTCGGCTTCGCGGCGCTTGGTGAAATCGTGCAACAGCGCAAGGATTTGGCGGATGTTGCCGCTGTCGTCGACCATTGGCACGTAGGTGGCGGAGAATGAAAACGGGCGCCCGCGCAACGAGATGCTCAGCTCGTGCGATTGCGTGGTGCAGCTCGTGTGGGCCTGCAGCAGCACCGGATGGAAGGCCTTGGCCACCTCCGGCGGCAGCAGATCCTCATCACGCTGGCCGATGATGTCGCGGCTGCTTTTGGCGAAAAACTCCGTGCCACGTTTGTTGACAAACTGGATGCGCAGATCAGCGTCGTAGATCAGGAACACATCGGGGATGCCGTTCAACGCCAGCCGGAACAACTCTTTGCTGGACTCGATTTGCAGCAGGATGCGCTTGATCGCCGACACGTCGCGGTGCACACCGACCACGCCGACGACTTTTCCTTGCGCATCGCGGATGGGCGCGTAATTGCTTTCGATAAAAATATGCTGCCCATCTTTGCGCTTGCGCTCCGAGGGCCAATCCAAAATGGTTTCGCCCGCGACCACGCGCTCGCGGTAGCCCTGCAGCTCGCGGCGCCGGCGCTCGGGTATCATCCAGCCCGCTTTGCGGCCCAGCGCTTCGCGCGCCGCGTAGCCGAACAAGCGTTCGGCGCCGGGATTCCAACTGATGTATTTGTTATCCAGATCGGTGCAGGTGATGGCGTCCGGCGAGGCGTTGACCGCCGCGGCCAAACGCGCGTGCTCGGCTTCCACGCGGCGGTGCTGGGTGATGTCCTCGAACGAGGCCACCACCGCATGCGGCGTGTGCGCGTTGCGTGAAAACACCGGCTGGGTGTTGATGTTGATCCAGCGTGTGGATTTGCGTCCGAGGCGGATGCCGGCGCGCAGGTTTTTCTGCGGCTTGCCGGTGCGCAGGGTTTTGCGCAGCGCAAATTCTTGCGTGGGTAACGGCTTGCCGTCTTCCTGGATGGCGTGCCAGGCGCTGTCGTTACGCAGCGCTTTTTCAAGGTCATGCGCGTTCAAGCCGAGTATGGCTTCCGCACTCGGGTTGGCGGCGATGACCTTGCCCGAGTCCGACATCATCACCACGCCTTCCGCCAGCGCAAACAACAAATCGTGATAACGCTCGGCGCTGAGTTTCGCTGTCTCAACGGGGGCAGGGCGGCGTGCAGCATCGGTGCTGCGCGATTTGGTGTGCCGTGCTGGTTTTTTCTTTAAATTCATGGTGCCGCATGCTACAGCAAAAACGCCACTGCAATTTCGTTAGCCGGTGCTCGGCAGGGCGCGATCAACGCGTTTCATTTGTTTTGTAAATATTTGTTTTTAAACAGTTTTTAATATACATCATCAATGCGCTACAGGGACTGCCGCCGGCAAAAAATATTTAAAGTCGTGTGTGTATTTAGTCCACTTTGCGCGAACGATGGCGATAGGGAATGCGCGCGCTTCATTGTTGCAACCCAGCGTGATCTGCCGATCCGCGACTGCATCGGAACCACACCCGCAAGCGTGTGAGTCAATGCGTAAGTTTAATCACGCGCACGGTGGGAATGCGCGCTCGCTGCCAATGGTGCATGGCCCACTGCCAAATCGCTGACACATCGCAGCGCTCAAGATCCGGCGGTGTTGGTTGCCCCAGACAACGCAACGCTTGCGCGAGTTGCGGCGACGGCTGGTGCGCATCGACCGCGCGTGCCAGCGTTTGCTTGGAGAGTTTTTCGCCGTGCGCATTAACCGCCACCGGCAGATGCGCATAACGCGGCGTGGGCAGCGCCAGCAAGCGTTGCAGCCAGATTTGGCGCGGCGTGGAATCGAGCAAATCGGCGCCGCGTACCACGTCGCTGATGTGCTGTGCGGCATCGTCCACCACCACCGCGAGTTGGTACGCGGTTAAGCCATCGGCGCGCGCGACCACGAAATCGCCTACTGCGGCCTCGACGTCTTGCGTGATCGAGCCCTGGATCGCATCGTCGAAGGTGACGTGCGCGCCGTGCGTGCGTACGCGCGTGGCGCGTGCGTTGCGGCCCGCCGGTAAACCATCGCGGCAGGTGCCTGGATACACCGGCCCTTCGATACCGTGGATGGCCGAGTCGGCAATTTCGCGCCGCGTGCAGGCGCAGGCATACAGCGCGCCGCGTTGTTGGAGTTGTTCCAGTGCTGCGTGGTACGCGTCGTTGCGCGTGCTTTGATACAGCAGCGCGCCATCCCACGCCATGCCGAACGCGTCGAGGCAGCGCAGGATGTCGTCGGTGGCGCCGGGCACGGTGCGCGGCGTATCGAGGTCTTCGATACGCAGCAGCCATTCGCCGCCGTGCGTTCGCGCCTCGAGGTAACTGCCGACGGCGGCAACCAGCGAACCGAAGTGCAGCGGTCCGCTGGGCGAGGGTGCGAAGCGGCCGCGATACAGCGCGCAGTACACCGCTTTGCCCGTTACACGGTAGCCGGATCAAAAAACGGTTTGTCGCCGCGGACTTGCGTGCGATGCATCAGCCGCCGTGTATCAGCATCAAACGCGTCGCGGCGGTGCATGGCCGCGCGGTTGTCCCACATAATCAGATCGCCGACTTGCCATACCTGGTACCAATCGAACTCGGCCTGCGTGGCGTGCGCCCACAGACGATTCAATAAGTCTTCACTCTCGTCGAGCGGCAGGCCGGTGATGTAGGCGCTTTGACGGCGGCCGAGAAACAGCGCGTTTTTGTGCGTTTCCGGATGCGTGCGTATCAGCGGGTGGATGGCGCCCGGCGCCTCGCGCGGATCGGTGGTTTCCTTAAAGCCTTTGCGCAATTCGCCCGCGCTGTTGCGGCTGGAATCATGGCGGCAGGTTTTGCCGATGATCTCGCGCTTCAATTCCGCCGGCAGTGTGTCGCAGGCGCGATACATATTGGCGAAGCCGGTGTTGCCGCCCACCGGCGGTACTTCGATGGCGTAGAGCAGACTGCCCATCGGGCACAAATCGTTATATGACATATCGGTATGCCACACCGCTTCGTAGTGGCCGAGGTTGCCGATGGATTTGCCGTCGACTTTGATGTTCGACATCACGGTGATTTCGGGATGATGATTCACCACATCCTTGCCCGCATGGATCGGCGCTTTGTCGAGTTCGCCGAATAACCGCGCATAGTTCAGAAACGCCGGGTCATTGAGCTGCTGCCCGCGAAAGCGCAGCACCAGATGGTCGTTCCACGCTTTACGAATTTGTGCGTAGATGTCTGTCGAGATCGGCTGCGATAAATCGACGCCGACCACATCGGCAGCCAATGCCGCGCCGCTCGGGATCACCGTGATTTTGGTATTTGCAATCGTATCCATA
>JAYUAH010000520.1:0-1546 GCA_043741415.1 Betaproteobacteria bacterium | reverse complement strand
GGATTGAACATCGCTCGAATTTGAATTTTTGTATTCAACTGTCACCCTAAAAAAATTTATGCCTGACGCCGCTGCTCTAACACCTGCCGCAACAAAATTCCATTCGCGCCCGTCTTTCGCCGATGTCGATTATCACGAAGCGCTGCGCCGCGCGCGCGAGATGATTCCGTTTCTCAAGGAACACGCCGCCGCGCAAGAAGCAGCCACGCACATGACCGACGCAGTGAAGCAAGCGTTTCACGACAACGGGTTGTTTCGTTATATGCAACCCAAATATTGGGGCGGCATGGAGTTGCCCTATGTGGCGATGGTCGATTTGAACGACATTCTCGGGCAAGGCGATGCGTCGGCGGCGTGGACGTTTACCAATCTTGGCGGGCATCACCGGCTGCTCGCGCTGTGGCCGATGCAATGCCAGGAAGAAATCTGGGGTGATGATCCCGATGTGGGCATCGCCTCGGGCATTGCGTATTTTCAGGGACGCGGGCGGCGTGTGGATGGCGGGCTCGAGCTTTCCGGTAAGTGGGGCTTTTCCTCGGGCGTCGATGTCAGTCAATGGAATATGCTCGCGTGCATCGTCTACGACGGCGACAAGCCGGTTGATTGGGTGATGAGCATGGTGCCGCGCAAAGATTACGAAATCATCGACGACTGGCAGACGCTGGGCATGCGCGGCACCGGCAGCCGCTCGGTGCGCTGCGACAAAGTGTTCGTGCCTGCGCATCGCGTGTGTTCGATGGCGGTGGCGCAGCCGGGGCATGCGTTTCCGGGTCTCGAAGTGCACAAGAATCCGATTTACAAAATTCCGCTGGCGGGTTTTGGCGGTTACGGCATCGGCGGCTGCATGATCGGCAACGCGCAGGGCGCGCTCGATGAAACCATCGAACACGTCAAGGCGCGCAGCACCAGTTACACGGGTGCCAACATGCGCGACTTTCAGGCGGTGCAGCAGCGGGTTGCAACGGCGGCAGGCAAGATCGATGCCGCGCGCCATTGGCTGCGCCATGATTGCATCGAAGCCAATGACATGGTCAACGCCGGCGGCACTTTCGATACGCTGTCCAAACTCAAATATCGCCGCAACGCCGCGATGGCCGCAAAAATGGCAACCGAGGCCGTCGACATCCTGCACGAAATGATGGGCGCCAACGGCATCTACGATAGCGCGCCGTTGCAGCGCCGTTTTCGCGACGCGCACGCGGCCGCGGGGCACATCAATTTCAACTTGGATGTTCAGTTGCCGTCGTGGGGCTTGGTGGCGATGGGGGGCGAATTCAAAAGCGCGACGTTCTAGATGTAAGTATATGATTTTAAACAAAAAATTGTTTTTTATTGTTGCGGGCTTGTGGTGTGTGGGTAGCACGGCTACGCATGCTGCGGAGGTGTACCCGCAACGCGCGGTGCGCATGATCATTCCATTTCCGCCCGCGGGCGCGGGCGATATTTTGGGCCGCATGTTGAGTGCGCGGCTCACTGAAATTTTCGGCCAGCAATTCGTCAACGATAACCGCCCCGGCGGCGGCAATGTGATTGCCTCGGAACTCAC
>JAYUAH010000519.1:0-1547 GCA_043741415.1 Betaproteobacteria bacterium | reverse complement strand
CGCCCGACGCCGTGGCTATTTGATCGATGATGGTGGTGACACGCGCCACCGAATCGACGATTTCGCTCATCGTCTTGCCGGCGTTTTCCACCAGTTGCATGCCGGCATCCACGCGCTCCACCGAACGGCTGATCAAGCCCTTGATTTCTTTCGCGGCATCGGCCGAGCGCTGCGCCAGGCTGCGCACCTCGGAGGCTACCACCGCAAAGCCGCGCCCCTGTTCACCGGCACGCGCCGCTTCCACTGCCGCGTTCAGCGCGAGAATGTTGGTTTGAAACGCAATGCTGTCGATGACCGAGATGATGTCGGAAATCTTGTGCGAGCTTTCCTGAATCTGATTCATGGTGGTGACCACTTCGCTCACCACCTGGCCGCCATGCGCGGCCACCACATTGGCGTTTTTGGCCAACGCATTCGCTTTGCGCGCGCTCTCGGTGTTTTCATGTACCGCCGAGGTCAATTGCTCCATGCTCGATGCGGTTTGCTCCAGTGTCGAGGCTTGCTCTTCGGTGCGCTGCGAGAGATTGGCATTGCCGCTCGCCACCTCTTCGGCCGAGGTGCGAATGGCGTCGGTGCTCGCGCGTATGTCGCTCACCATGCGCGTCAGATTTTCATCCATGGCCTTCAACGCGATCATCAGCGCGCCAAATTCGCCTTTACCATCCGTCTCGATTTTCACCGTCAAGTCACCGGCCGCCACCCGGTTGGCGAGCGCCACGGCTTCGGCCAGCGGCGCCGTGATGGCCCGCTGCATCATGAACGCCAGAGATAACAGCGTCACCACGGCCGCTGCCACCAGCAGCAATAACAAACTGCGCGCCCCCCCGGCCAGATTCATAGCGCCGACCACACCGCTCGCGAGCATCAAAACAGCCAGCACAAAGACACCCAACTGCAAGCGGCCTTTCACTGTCATGTGATCGCTCCTTTGCGCACTATGAAACGCATCACATGGATCATTCCGCTGCCGGCAACACTTTGCGCAGCACGCCCAACAATGCCTCGGGGTCGAACGGCTTGACGATCCAGCCCGTGGCGCCCGCGGCGCGGCCCTTGGATTTCATTTCCGGCTGCGATTCCGTGGTCAACAAAATGATGGGCACAAACTTGTACTCGGCGAGTTTGCGCAGTTCGCCCACCAATTCGATGCCGGATCGTCCCGGCATATTGACGTCGGAAATCACCAGGTCAAAACGTTGCCGCTGTGCCGTGAGCAAGGCCTCGTCGGTATTGCCGGCTTCGGTCACGGTGTGTCCTGCCGACGACAGCGTGAAATTGACCATCTGACGCATCGTCATCGAGTCGTCAACAATCAGAATATTTGACACAACGGTCTCCTAAAATAATTCCACATCCACGGATTTGCTTCTGCCCGGAACGAGATCTTCGCGTACTTTGCCGGGTGCTACGGCCAGCGCCGCCACCGGCGCAATGCCCGCAGCACGTGTTTTGACTTCCACGTCGGCAAGGCTCGCCGCCGCCGTCGTCAACAACGGCGACTTGACCTGCTCGATCTTCTGCTGCGTGATGTCCTGGTACTGCATCGC
>JAYUAH010000518.1:0-1548 GCA_043741415.1 Betaproteobacteria bacterium | reverse complement strand
TATTGTCGTTGCCCAGCAGCAGGCCCATGCCGCGCGCGCCCATCGCATCGGGCACACGCGCGCCGGTGGATTCACCCAGCAACACCAGCGGCATGCCGCGCTCGGTGGCGGTGCGCTTCATGTGACCGACTTTTTTGCCGTTGGTGGATGAAGTTGATGCACCTTTCACGGTGAAGTCGTTCACCACCACACACACATCGCGGCCGTCGATTTTGGCGTAACCGGCGATCTTGCCGTCGGTCGGCGTTTCGTCGGCCTGCTCCGAATACACGCCCGAGGTGCCGAACAAACCGGACTCGATGAACGAGCCTTCATCCACCAGTTTGGCGAGGCGTTCACGTGCGTTGAGTATGCCTTTGGCCGTGCGCTTGGCATATTTATCAGCGCCGCCGCCGGCGAGTGCTTTTGCACGGCGCGCTTCGTATTCTGCGAGTAAGGCTTCGAATGCCATGGGGTTCTCCGCTTGAAACGTCAAAAGCTTTTCTAGCCACAGAGGGCACAGAGGAACACCGAGAAAAACAAGCGCTTAGGTTTTGACTTCCTCGGTGTTCTCTGTGTCCTCTGTGGCGAATGTTCCTGATCTTATCGTTAGTTCGGCGGCAACGCTTTCACTGCCGCCGTCAGCGCCGGCACCACTTTAGCGTAGTCGCCCACCACACCGAATTTAGCATCGCGAAAAATTGCCGCATCCACATCGGTGTTAATCGCGACTATAGTTTTGGCATTACCGCATCCCGCCAGATGATGGCTCGCGCCGGAAATGCCGACCGCGATATAGAGTTCCGGCGTCACGGTTTTGCCGGTGAGCCCGATCTGCATCGCATGCGAACACCAGCCCAGATCGCAGGGCACGCGGCTGGCACCCACGGCGCCGCCGAGTGCTTGCGCCAGCGGCTCCAACACTTTGAATCCTGCGGGGCCGTTCAAACCGCGTCCGCCGGCGACAATGACCTTGGCATCTTCGAGGCGCTGCGCCCCTTCTGCTTCACGGCGGCGCTCGATCACACGCAGGCGTGTTGCGGGCGCTTCGTTCAGCACAATGATTTCTCCGCGGCGCGCAGTATCAGCAGGCAGCGCATCACAACCGCCGGCGCGCACGGTGGCCACCGCGATATCCGTTTTGAAACGCAGTGTTTCACGCACGTTGCCGCCGTAACAAGGGCGCGTGAACCCTAGCGCGCCATCTTTGCGTTCGACGCTCACGCAGCCGTTGGCACAACCTGCGTGCAAGCGAAACGCCAGACGCGGCGCGACATCGGCGCCGCCCGGTGTGTGCGCGGCAAGCACCAGCGTGACGGCATGGTCGCGTGCAACTTGCGCGGCACAGGCGACCCACACGTCGCTGTTGTAAGCGTCGAAAGCGGCTTGCATACCCAGAACCACGGTGTCTGCGCCGCGGGCGATCACCGCCTGCGCCACTGTTTCATTCGCGCCTAACAGTAACGCAATGACGCGCTTGTCGCCGGCAAGGTCACGTGCGAGGGCCACGTGTTCGAGGCTTGCGGTCGAGAGCTTACCTTGGGCGAGATCAATAATGACCAGAATGCT
>JAYUAH010000517.1:0-3943 GCA_043741415.1 Betaproteobacteria bacterium | reverse complement strand
TATGAAAACACGCTGCAAAGCTCGTGGAATTCACCGATAATCCGCTGCGCGAGAATGATCTCGCCTGGTGCTCGTGCCTGCGCGGCATACTACGAATTGCCCACTACCCACGCAAAAAAATTCTCCATCTGACATTTGAGGTATAATCGTAAGTATTTGATTTTAAACAATTTTTTATATTAACATGTTACGCCCATGGGGCGCGATATACGCGTGAAAAGCGCGTGATACGCGCGCATATCATCGCTAACCTTTCGGCATCGAACGCTGCGTTCCGTATCGCGACGACAATAGCGATCGCGCGGCAACCCGCACTACTTGCATAAAAAACTCAATCAGGAACACCTCTTGCAACTGCAACTAAAACTACGACACACACTGGCCGCTTGCCTCTGCGCTGCACTTGCGACAGGCTTAGCCGCTGCACAAACTTACCCGACCAAACCGATACGCATGCTGGTGGGCTTCGCGCCTGGCGGCGGCACCGACACCACCGCGCGCGCCATCGCCGTCAAAATGGGCGAGCGTCTCGGGCAGACGGTGATTATCGACAATCGCCCCGGCGCCGCGGGCAACATCGCCACCGACATCACCGTCGGTTCCGCGCCCGACGGCTACACGCTGCTGCTCGGCTCGATTTCATCGTTGGCGATCAACCCCGCAATCTACAAGAAGCTGCCGTTTGATCCGCTGAAAGATTTGGCTGCCGTCACGCGCGCGGTGGATTCCACCAACATCCTCGTCACGCACCCGACGGTCAGCGCAAAAACCGTGAAAGATTTAATCACCCTGGCAAAAGCGCGCCCGTTGAACGCGGGCTCGTCCGGCCTTGGCGGCAGCGGCCATCTGGCGATTGAATTGTTCAACTTGCAAGCCAGCGTAAAAATGACGCACGTGCCGTACAAAGGCGGCGGCCCGGCGATGATCGACCTGCTCGCCGGCAACATCCAACTCATTTTCGCCACCGCCGCCAGCGCCGTACAGCACATCAAGTCGGGCAAACTCAATGCATTGGCGGTGACGACGCTCAAGCGCTCTGCGCTTACGCCTGATCTGCCCACCATTGCCGAAGCCGCCCTGCCGGGATTCGAAGCCAACAACTGGTACGGCTTCGTGCTACCCAAGAACACCCCGCGCCCGATTGTCGATCGCCTCAACAAAGAAATCACCGCCGTGCTGCTGGCGCCGGATACCAAGGACTTTCTGTTCCGCCAGGGCCTCGATATAGCACCCGGCACGCCGGAAGCGTTCACCGCGTATATCCAAAGCGAAATCGTGAAATGGGAAAAAGTCGTTAAAGCCGCGGGCTTGTATCACTCGAATTGAAACCGTTGAAAACCCAAACCCGTCATTGCGGCGCAGGCCTCAATCCACTGCGTTCAATCACGCGTAGCGTCTTGAATATTATTGTGGGCGTCTCGCTCGCTTCAGTCTCGCACGCCACTGCCTGGTCACCCAGCAAACCCATACGCTTCATCGTCGGCAATCCGCCGGGCGGCGCTACGGATTTGGTGGGCCGCATCCTGCAACACAAGTTGAGCGTCGCCCTCGGCAAGCAAGTCGTGATCGACAACCGCGCCGGTGCGAATGGGTTGATCTCACTGGAAATTTTGAAGAACGCCGAACCCGATGGCCACACCGTTGGCTTGGGCCACATCGGCATCCTCATCGTCAGCCCGGCAATACAAAAAGTACCGTTCGATGTGCACAAGGATTTCGCCACCATCGGCCTGATGGTATCGCTGCAAAACATCATCATCACGCATCCGACCGTCGCCGCGAAAAATCTCAGCGAATACCTCGCACTCGCTAAAGCGAAACCCGGCGCAATGCAGTACGCGACATCAGGCATCGGCAGCCCCGGCCACCTCGCCGCATCGCTGCTGGAAGCGATGACCGGCACGCAGTTAACGCACGTGCCCTACAAAGGCGGCAGCCCCGCGATTACCGATTTGCTGGCCGGCCACGTGCCCTCCTTCTTCGCCGTGATTTCCACCGGCGTTCCGCACGTGCAGTCCGGCAAAGTGCGCGGCATCGCCGTCACCAGCACCAAGCGCGCCGAAGCCGTGCCCGATGTGCCGACCATCGCTGAGGCCGGCGTCAAAGGCTACGCCGCGGTGAACTGGTATGGCTTGCACGCACCGGCGAAGACGCCGGCGCACATCATCGATCGGCTCAACAAGGAACTGGTCGCGGTGCTGAAATCACCGGATATCATTCAGCAACTCAAGGATCGCGGGATTGAAGCCACGCCCTCCTCGGCGGCAGAATACGCGCAGTTTATTGTGAATGAAGAGAAGAAGTGGCTGCCGGTGATTCGGAAGTCGAATATTCGACCGTAGGATGTGGTGAGCGAATGCGAACCGCATCAATCGCGGGTGCGACCGATGCGGTTGCTGTATCACCGCATCTGACTACGGAGCACGACAGGTAGTGCAAAATACAATAAAAAAAATAGTTACGTATACATACCCTACATCTTCCCCGGAAACCGAACAATAAATCCATCCCGATTCGGCATGCGCACATTAGCCAGCGTCTGTGCATTCATCACATCGTTCTCACCAATGAGTTTGTTGATCGCAAAAATATAAGCAGTCAACGCATACACCTCATCATTCGTCAGCGTCTTCGGTTGCTGCCACGGCATGGCGCGACGAACGTAGTCGAACACCGTTGTCGAGTACGGCCAGAAATTCGCGATGGTTCTTTCGCCGCCGTTGATGCTGGTGATGGGCGCAGTGCCGAGCACCGCCGATGCGGTGCCGCCCTTGCCGCCTTCGCCGTGACACACGGCGCATTTCTGCGCGTAGACTTTTGCGCCGGTTGCTGCAACGCCGCTGCCTGCGGGCAGGCCGCGTCCGTCGGGCATGATGCTGATGTCCCAGCCGGCGATTTCTTCGGCGGTGACCGGTGTGCCGAGGTTCGGTTGCTGCGCGCTTGCGCATGCACACGACAACGCGACCACCAAGCCAAAAACATTACGCGTAAACATGTTTCACCTCCCCGCCCGCTTCGATGCCCCAACTGGTTATGCCGTTGAAATGCTGATTCGGAAACGCTGTAGCCGGCAGCGGTTTTTTAAGCTCGCCGCGATGCGCCACAAACTCGGCACGCGTCGGCTGGCGATTGCCGGCATCGTCCCACGCCTGACTCTGCAACACTGCCGGGCCGCCGTCCCAGCGCCACGGAATTCGAAATCTGGTGAATGATTTGTCGAGCACGGGTTTTTGCAGCTCGGCCTGCGCCCAGGTTTTGCCGCCGTCCGCCGACACCATCACGCGCTTGATGCAGCCCTCGCCTGAAAACGCAATGCCGGAAATCTCATACACGCCCGGCCCGTTCATTTTCAGCCCCGGCGACGGATGGGTGATAAACGATTTCACTTCCTCGATGAAATAAAACTGGTACGCCTTGCCGCTGGGCAGCAACTGCGCATAGGTTTTGGATTCCGGGTAGGTCATTCCGGGCCCGTCGGTCAACTGTAAACGTCGCAGCCACTTGATGCTCATATTGCCTTCCCAGCCGGGCAGCAACAGCCGCATCGGATAGCCATTGGCAGGCATCAAGCGTTCGCCGTTTTGATACAGCGCGATCACTGCGTCGTCCAGCGCTTTCGCCAGCGGCACGCTGCGCGTGAGCGTTACCGCGTCCGCACCTTCGGCAATCAACCATTTCGCTTTGGGATCGACGCCGGCTTCTTCGAGCAGCGTCGACAATTTCACGCCCGTCCACTCGGCGCACGACACCATGCCATGCAGCGCCTGCACCGTAGCCTGTATCGGCTCGGGCGAAAAAAACGGTGCGCTGTTGCCGCCGCATTCGATGAACGCCATGCGCGACACTTGCGGATAACGCTCCAACGCGTCCAACGTAAACACCAGCGGCTTTTTCACCAAGCCGTGAATCAGCAAACGATGCTTCGCCGGATCGATATCAGGCG
>JAYUAH010000516.1:0-1549 GCA_043741415.1 Betaproteobacteria bacterium | reverse complement strand
CAAGGGTGACCGCACCGGCACCGGCACGGTGAGCATTTTCGGTGCTCAATTACGATTTAATCTCTCTGCCGGCTTTCCGCTGCTCACCACCAAAAAAGTGCACCTGAAGTCGATCATTCACGAACTGCTGTGGTTTCTGAAAGGCGACACCAACGTCAAGTATTTGAAAGACAACGGCGTGTCGATCTGGGACGACTGGGCCAAGCCCGACGGCGAGCTGGGCCCGGTGTACGGTTATCAGTGGCGCTCATGGCCCGCGCCCGACGGGCGGCACATCGACCAAATCGCACAAGTTGTCGACATGCTGAAAAAGAACCCGGATTCGCGGCGCATCATCGTGTCGGCGTGGAACGTGGCTGATCTCGACAAAATGGCGCTGATGCCGTGCCATGCGTTTTTCCAGTTTTATGTGGCCGACGACAAGCTGTCTTGCCAGCTCTATCAGCGCAGCGCGGACATGTTTCTGGGCGTGCCGTTCAACATCGCCTCGTATGCGCTGCTCACGCTGATGGTGGCGCAGGTGTGCGGCTTGAAGCCCGGCGATTTCGTGCACACCTTCGGCGACACGCACATTTACAACAATCACATGACGCAGGTGCGCGAGCAACTGTCACGCGCGCCGCGCGCGCTGCCGGTAATGAAACTCAACCCGGCGGTTAAAGATATTTTCGCTTTCAAATACGAAGACTTCACGCTGGAAGGCTACGATCCGCATCCGCTGATTCGCGCGCCCATCGCCGTGTGATGGCGACGCGCCTTTCACTAATTGTTGCCATGGCCCGCAATCGAGTGATTGGCAACAATGGCGCGATCCCGTGGCGGCTGCCCAGCGAACTGCAACTGTTCAAACGCGTGACCATGGGACATCACATCATCATGGGGCGCAAGACGTGGGAATCGATTCGGCGTTTGTTGCCGGGCCGCACCACGGTGATTGTTACGCGGCAAAACAATTACGCCGTGCCGGGTGCGCTGGTGGCGGATTCACTGCAGGCCGCACTCAAGCTCTGTGGCGATGATGCGAAAATATTTGTCATTGGCGGTGGTGAGCTTTATCGTGAAGCGCTGCCGATCACCGACCGCATTTATCTCACCACGGTAGACGCCGAACCCGCCGGCGACACACGCATGCCCGACTTCGACATGAATGCGTGGCATGAAATTTCCAGCGAATCATTCGCCCCCGATGAAAAACACGCACATGCTTATCGCTTTAGTGTGCTGCAACGGCAGGCGCATAGGTAGTCGCAGCGCCCTTCCGTACTAATAAAAATTATTGGTGACTGTTCATTGTGTGCGGCAAAATCAACCGCCTCCCTCAACCCCGGCTTTGTATGCTGCAAAAGCAGGTAAGAATGGAGTTGCAAGAGCAGTCGTTGTTAGTGTTCGGAACGCCCCGCACAGCCCGTTTTGCCCTCTGGGATGTTGGCGCGCGGTTAAAACTGACCAAGCGTGCTCGCTGAATTTTGACCAGGCGTTTTTCGGCGTAGCGAACTACGCGTCTGTGGATAAGTCTACCAGACTGTGATGGTGTTTCGCCTCCTGCGCG
>JAYUAH010000515.1:0-9141 GCA_043741415.1 Betaproteobacteria bacterium | reverse complement strand
TCAGCGACAAGATTGTGAATCTCATCACGCATGCTTCGACCGGCCTCACCCGCCGTGTCAATCTGATCGCGGATAAGGCGCTGCTGGCGGCCTTCTCCGAAAACACGCATACGCTGAAGCCCAGCCACATCGACGCGGCATTGCGCGACAGCGAATTCGGCCCTATCGCGAGCGCGACGACCCCGGCGACGCGCTGGGGCTGGATTTTTGCAGCCTTGATCGGCGGCGCGGTGGGCGCAACGGGCTACGCGTGGTACGTGCATCAAAATACGCTGCCGGTGGTGGCGCAGCCGGCCGCGGAGAAATCGACGCCGCCAACTGCCGCGCCGGCAAACCCTGCGCCGCCTGTGATCGCCGCAGCGGCAGACAAACGCCCGGCCGTGGCCGCCGAACCGCTCGCTGCGCTGCCCGCGACTGAAGCGACCGCACCCGAAAACGGCGGGGGCGATATCCTCAAGCAACGGCTGGATGCCACTGTGTTGTGGATGGCCCGCCAAAGTGACACCACGTGGACGCTGCAAACGCTCTCAACCACCTCCGAAGCGGACTTAAGGAACTATCTTAGATTTCTCGAAAAATCCATTGAAATCAATAACATTTTTGTGTATCGTAACGACGGAAATGCGGAACAGAAAGCGGTGTTATCGGTGTTTTACGGCACCTACGACAGCCGCGCTGCCGCAGAATTGAAAATGGCGGAATTACCGGCCCAACTGAAATCGAACCACCCCTTGCCGCGCACGGTGCAAAGTATCCGCGACGGTATACGCTAGTCGACGTCAGCGCGTCAGCGACTAGCGTGTTCGCAAACCCGTCCGACACCTAGCGATACATGGCGATACCAAGGGGTTAGAGGAGACAGGATGCAACCAACGGTAGCCGCCGCGGCAAGTGTGGTTAAAGTGCGCAAGCCATCGCGCGTGCGCGGCCAGCGTGGGGTGCACGTTGCTGCAGTCGCGTTGCTCGGTGCCCTCATCGCCGGTTGCAGCGCCCCCCGCGCACCGCATGTTCCGCCCTCGCAAGGGCACATCATGGCGCCTACGCCACAGGTGGAAACGGTGGTGAAAGATATTCCGCCGCCGGCGCGTGTCAGCACCTTCGTACCGCCGCCCCGCCCTGCCGTAAAACCACAAACCTACAGCGTGGTGGTTAACGAAGTACCGGTGAAAGAATTGCTGCTGGCGCTATCGCGCGACACCAAACAAAACATCGACGTGCATCCCGGCATCACCGGCCTGGTCAGTCTGAACGCGATCAACGAGACACTGCCGGCGATACTCGAACGCGTGTCGAAGCAAGTCAACATGCGCTATCGCATCGAGGGCAACACGATTATCGTGGCGCCCGATGCGGCGTACATGAAAACGTATCGCATTCCCTACGTCAACATGACCCGTGACACGACCTCCACGGTCAACGTGTCGGGCGAAATTTCCGCGGGTGGCGCCACAGCCTCCAGTGGCGGTGGCAGCACGGGTGTCGGCGGCTCCGGCACCCAAGTGCGCACGGTATCCAACAATGATTTCTGGAAGGTATTGACCGAGAACATTCGCTCCATCGTGCTCTCCACGCGCAATCAGACGCAGACCGCCGAGGAACGTGCGCGTCGCGCCGAATTGGCAAAATCCGCACGTGAAGAACGTTTGATGCAAGCAGAAGTGGTGGCGCGCGCGGGCGCAGGCGCCACCAATCTTTTTAGCACGGCCTTCGGCGCCGGCACTCAGCAGCAAGCGATCGAGGGGCGCGACGACATCATCGTCAATTCCATCGGCGGCACCATCAGTGTGCTGGCGACCGAGCGCCAACACCAACTGATCCAACAACATGTCGACAGCATTACCAATTCGGTGCAGCGTCAGGTGCTGATCGAGGCCACCATTGTTGAAGTGAAACTTTCCAACACTTACCAGGGCGGCATCGACTGGAGCCGCCTTGCGATCGGCGGCGGTATTCAACTGACACAGTCGCTACTGGGCGGATTCGGAGCGGCAGGCGCGGCCGTCGGACTTACACAGGCCGGCGCCAATCTGTTTCAGGTGCGCTATACCAACCCGAACAGTCAAATTGGCAATATCAGCAGCACCGTGAAACTGCTGGAAGAATTCGGCGACACCAAAATTCTCTCCAGTCCGAAACTGATGGCCTTGAACAATCAGACGGCGCTACTGAAAGTTGTTGATAATATTGTTTATTTTGAGGTGCAAGGCTCCACGGTGGCCGGAACTGCGGGGAGCCCGCCAATCCAGACATTTACATCCACCGCAAAAATTGTATCAGTGGGCGTCGTGATGGGCGTCACACCGCAAATTGCTGAAGATGGCCGTGTATCGCTGAATGTGCGGCCGACAATCTCGCGCGTACTGCGTTTCCGCAACGATCCGAACCCCAACCTGTGCAATGACACTCGAACCAATTGCGTTCAAAGCCAGGTACCCGAAGTGCAGGTTAGAGAAATGGAATCCGTACTGCAAATTGCCAGCGGCCAAACCGTGATTCTCGGCGGCCTGATGCAAGACGACGTGCGCTTTAACCGCGAGCAGATTCCAGGCGCCGACCTGCTGGGCGCTGCCGGCGACCTCGCACGTTTCCGCAATGAAAACGCCAGCAAAACCGAGCTCGTCATTTTCCTGCGCCCCACCGTCGTCATCAACGCCTCGCTCGACAGCGACGAACTCAAGCTATTCCGCCGCTACCTGCCGCAGCCCGATCCGGCGCAATCGCCACAGGCATCCGGCGCCGCAAAATGAGCGTGCTGATGAAGGCCCTGGAAAAGGCCGCTCACGACCGGGACAAAGCGGTGCCCACCGCAGCACCGGCAGAGCCGGGCACCGCGAGACGCGAATTGACGCTGGAAGCTCTGGAATCCTTGGACGCTTCTTCCAGCGTGTCGCGAGTCGCGCTCGGCAACCCGCCTCGTGCGGTCACAGCCGCTGCGCCCGATTATGCAACGTCGCGCGCGAAACCTGCTGCGGGCACGGAACAGCCACGCAGCACCGCGCAGGTTCAAGCCGCAACGGTGCTCGCCGCACGCCAGCCCGCGCGCGCGGGTGCCATCGAATGGCTGCGCGCCCGTCCGCTCTACGCGTTAGGCGGCTTGGCCGGCTTGTTTTTATTGGCGTACGGCGCTTACGTCTATGTGCAAATCGCACATCCTGGTTTGTTGCTGAAGACACCACCCGCACTTGTGGGAACGACGCCACCGCCGAGATCAGCACCTGTGCCCAGTGCAGCGCCGCGCGTCGGTGAGGCGGCGAATTCACAACTCGTTCCGCCACAATCGGTGTTTGCAGGCCGCACGGACGTACCAACCGTGCTGCCGGCTGTGGAATCGACACCAGGCATCGCTAGCGGCGCGCCCGAGAGGTCGCCACCGCCCCCGGCGTTGACGTTGCCGTTGACGCCTCGATCCGCCTCAGCGATCGCTGCTGCACCGGCGAGCGCACCCACAGCCGCGCAAAATCGAATCGCGGTCAGCCGTGGCGATAGCGCAATTGCGCGCGTCAATCCCGTGGTCAGCGAAGCCTACGCCGCGCTCGAAGCGGGCAACTTCGACACTGCACAGCGTCTCTACACTCAGGTGTTGCGCAGCGAACCAGCGAATGTCGACGCGTTACTGGGCTTGGCGGCCATTGCGCAAAAGGACAATCGGCTCGAGGACGCGCAGCGCTATTTTCTTGCGATACTCGATGTTGAACCGCGCCACGCGCTGGCGCAATCCGGGCTTGTTGCATTGATGAGCCGCGCCGATCCGCAAGCCGCAGAGTCACGCCTCAAACAATTGCTGGCGCGCGAACCCTCGCCGCCGCTGTATTTTAATCTCGGCAATCTGTATGCCGACCAGGGGCAGTGGCCGCAGGCGCAACAGGCGTACTTTCAGGCGCATACGCTGGAGCCGCGCAACCCGGACTACGCGTATAACCTCGCGGTCGGCCTGGAGCATCTAGGCCAGCAAAAACTCGCGCTTGGCTTCTACCGCAAAGCGCAGCAACTCGCCGCCGCCAAAGGCGCGGCCAACTTCGAGCCTGCCAGAATTCAGGACCGTATCACGCAACTGTCCACACAGTTCGATTAGCCCATGGCAGAACTGCGCAAACGATTGCGGTTGGGAGAACTGCTGGTTCAGCAAGGCCTGCTGACCGACGATCAGTTGAACATCTTGCTGGCCGAGCAACGCAATACCAGCATTCCGATCGGCCGCTTGGTGGTGCGTCTGGGTTTTGCGACGGAGGCGGCGGTTCGCGACGCCATGGCACGCACTGTCGGCCAGGAATCCATCGATCTGTCGCAGGTGGTGGTTGATCCGGAAGCCTTGCAACTCGTGCCGCAGGATTTTGCGCGGCGCAATCAGGTGCTGCCCATTGCCTATTCGGCCGCCGACGCCACGTTGACGATCGCCACCACGGAAGTGTTTAACGTGGTGATCATGGATCAGTTGCGCGCGCTGGTCGGCTCGCATGTCGACATACGCTCGCAGATTGCCGCTGAAGCGCAGGTCGAGGAATGGATCGACCGTTTCTACGGCTACGAGTTGTCGGTCGACGGCATATTGAAGGAAATCGAAACCGGCGAAATCGATTACGAAAGCCTGCGCGCCGGTGGCGACGAGTACACGCAGCCGATGGTGCGCCTGGTCAATGCGCTGCTGGTGGACGCCGTCAAGCGCGGCGCTTCCGACATCCACTTTGAACCGGAATATGCGTTTCTGCGCATCCGTTTTCGCATCGACGGTGTGCTGGAAACGGTACGCAGCCTGCACAAAACATTTTCATCCGGCATCACGGTACGGCTGAAGGTCATCGGCGGCATGAACATCGCGGAAACACGCGCGCCGCAGGATGGGCGCCTGTCGCTCACGCTGAATGGCCGGCAGGTGGATTTTCGCGTGTCGACCCAGCCCACGATCTACGGTGAAAACATCGTGCTGCGCGTACTGGATCGCGAAAAGTCGATCATCAGCCTGGATCAGATGGCCTTGCCCCTCGAGACCATGAAAAAACTCCATAGCCTGCTGGCGCGGCCCGAAGGCATTCTGATCGTCACCGGCCCCACCGGCAGCGGCAAGACCACCACGCTGTATTCACTGCTGGCGCAGATCAATGATGAAACCGTCAATATCATGACGCTGGAAGACCCGGTGGAATATCCGCTGAATCTGATGCGGCAGACGTCGGTGAACGAAGTCGCGCGCATGGATTTCGCCAACGGCATTCGCTCCATCATGCGGCAGGACCCGGACATCATTCTGGTGGGCGAGATGCGCGACCAGGAAACATCGGAAATGGCATTTCGTGCGGCGATGACCGGGCACCAGGTGTTCACCACGCTGCACACCAATTCGGCACTCGGCGCGTTTCCGCGGCTGCTAGATCTGGGCATACAACCGGGCATCATGGCCGGCAACATCATCGGCATTATCGCGCAGCGCCTGGTGCGTCTGCTGTGCGTGCACTGCCGGGAGGCGTATGAACCTTCAACCGAGGAACGGCGCCTGCTCAACGTAGACGCGGATACGCCGGCGCAAATCTACAAGTCCGTCGGCTGCAAAATCTGCGGCGGCAAGGGCTACAAGGGGCGCACGCCGATCATGGAACTGCTGGTGATGGATGCCGATCTGGATGAGTTGGTCGCGCGCGGCGCCACGGCACGCGAACTGCGTGATGCAGCAAAAAGCAAAGGCTTTCAGACGCTGGCCGATGCCGGTGTGCGCCGCATACTCGATGGCGATTCGACGCTGGCGGAAGTGTCGCGCGTGGTGGATCTCACCCTGCGGCAAATTGCGTAGTCAGCAATGACGATACTGCGCTGAATGCCTTCGTTTCGCTATAAGGCCGTCGAAAAATCAGGCCGTCAGGCGCTGGGCGGCATGGATGCCGTGAACGAGGTCGATCTCGAACTGCGCCTAAAGCGCATGGGGCTGGACCTGATCACCGCAAGCGAGGTGGATCGCAGCACTTCGATCGTCGCGGCAGCGTCAAAAATCACGCGCCAGGATCTGATCAATTTTTGTTTCGACATGGAGCAGATGGATCGCGCGCGTATACCCGTCATCGATAGCCTGCGCGATCTGCGCGACACGCTGGACAACAAACGCTTTCGCGAAGTATTGACGGTGATGGCCGAAGACCTCGACAGCGGCAAGACGCTGTCGCAATGCATGGCGGCACACCCCGAAGTTTTCGACAAGGTGTTCGTCAGCCTGGTCAAGGCCGGCGAACAAACCGGGCGTGTGGGCGAAGTCTACAAGAGTCTCGCGGATTCCCTCAAGTGGCAGGATGAGCTGGCCTCACAGACCAAGAAGCTGTTGATGTATCCCGTGATGGTGTTGGTGGTGGTGACGTTAGTGATTATTTTTCTGCTGACGTTTCTGGTGCCGCAAGTCACCACGCTGCTGAAAACCATGAATGTCGCCTTGCCGCTGCAAACCAAATTCTTGATTGCATTGTCCGACATCGTGAAAGGCTGGTGGCCGGTATTGCTGGCGATACCGGTATTTGGCGCGGCGGGGCTCACGCTCGCGATACGCCGCAGCCCGCGCGTGGCGTATCGCTGGGACTACGCCAAGCTGCGCATCCCGGTGATCGGACCCATCCTGCAAAAAATCATATTGGCTCGCGTGGCGAATTTTTTTGCCCTGATGTATGAATCGGGCATCACCGTGCTCGATGCCCTGAAAACCAGTGAAGAAATTTCCGCCAACCGCTACATTGCCGACGGCCTCGCGCGCGCGGGGCAGCAGGTGTCCGCGGGACAAACCCTGACCGATGCGTTTCGCGATCTGGGCATGCTGCCGGCCATGGTGATACGCATGTTGCGTGTGGGCGAAAATACCGGTGCGCTTGATACGGCACTGCGCAACGTTAATTATTTTTACACGCGCGACGTGCGCGAGTCGGTGGACAAAGCGTTAAGATTACTGGAGCCGACACTGACCCTGGGCCTCGGGCTCATCATGGCCTTTATCATGTGGTCGGTGTTGTCGCCGCTGTATGATATTCTCGGCAAGCTGAAGTTCTAGGCATAGACGAGCAATGGCCAACAAGATTCTGCTGTTCATCTCGCCGGCACAAGTGGTGGTCGCCCACTGGCAGGGCGGCGGCATCGCGCGCTGCGAGGTGCTGGCGCCGGATGAAGACGGCATCGCGGCGTTCTGCGGCATGCTCAAAGTCGCCGGCAGCACACCAACTTACGTCGTTGCCGATACCGTCGAAGAAGACTATCGCTTCGAGACGCTGCCGCATGCCACCGGGTCGGATCGCACCTCACTGCTCGAACGCAAGATTCGCCATTACTACCGCAGCACGCGCTACGTGTCGACCTTGTTCCGCAGCCGCGTCGGCGACAAGCGCCGCGATGACCGTTATCTTTTTTCGGCGCTCACCAATCCCGCGCTGATTGACCCGTGGCTCGCCGCCATCGCGGAACATCGCTCTCCGGTCGCAGGGGTATTTCTCGCACCCATGCTCACCGCCGGCATACTCGCCAAGCTCAAACTCACGCTACCCCGCGTGCTGGTGGCCGCACCCCATAAATCCGGTTTGCGACTCACGTTCTACAAAGATGGCGAATTCTGCTCCAGCCGGCTTACGCGCGTGCTGCCGCAGGATGCCGATGACACGGTGCGCATGCTGATCACCGAACTGTCGAACACGCGCCTGTATTTATCAACGCTGCATCTGGATTCGATCGACGAACCGCTGCGCGTGGTGTTCCTCGATCGCGACGATCAACTCGCGGCAATCGCCCAGCATATCTCCGCCGACGGGCATGGCCTCGAATGCAGTTGCGTAGACCGCGCGACACTGCTGCGGCAACTGCAAATCAGCCCGCAACACCTCGACATTGCGCTGGAGACGATCTACCTGCGTGTGTTGGCGGACAAAGCGCCGGCGGCCAATCTTGCGCCGCCCGCAATCACCGCCGGCTATCAACTACTGCAACACAAACGAACCCTCAACGCGATCAGCGCCGCTGTCGGGTTAACCGGCTTGATGTGGACGGGTTACAACCTGTGGCACAGCTACGATCTCACGCAGCAGAGCGCGGATGCCGCAAGCCGCACCGCAGCAGCACAAGTGCAGTACAAAGAAATTACACGCACTTTTCCCGCTGCACCCACCAGTTCAGAAAATCTGATCAAGGCAGTCAGTCTGTATCAGCAAGTGGTGAAATCGGTGCGCTCGCCGCAACCCTTTATGCAGATCGTGTCGCGCGCCCTCGAAGCGAGCCCCGAGATATTTCTGCAGGAGATCAACTGGAGCTATGGCACGGAGCGGCCCGAAACTGCCGGGACGTTGCCGCCATCGGGTAGCGCCGCGCCCGCTGCTACGCCGCCGAGCACGGAAGGCCTGCGTCAAAGCGGTGTGTTGTCGGGTGAGGTGAAACCGTTTCAAGGCGATTTTCGAGCGGCCATTGTGTCGATCAACCGCGTCGCCGAGCGCCTGGCGCGCGACCCGGCAGTGGCCGAAGCGAAGGTGATCAAGCTGCCGCTGAATGTGAATCCGGAGCTGACACTGACGGGCGACACGCGCGATGCCGCGGACCACGCCGGATCCGCCGAATTCAAAATCATGCTGATGCTTAAACCTAACACATGAAACGATTTGCCAATACGCTGACGCTGCCGCTGCTGGTGCTGCTGGCGACACTGCTGGGGGCGGTCGCGCTGGTAAAAATCAGCAGTGATCGCGCCGATGAAAGCCGGCGCAAGCTCGACGCGCAGCACGCACAGCAGCTTGACGCACAATTGCGCGTGCAAAAATCAGGCACTGAAAAAGATTTGATTATTCGCTACCTGCCCGATTACCAGAAGCTGGACCGGCTGGGCTTTGTGGGCAATGAACAACGCATCAACTGGCTCGACGCGCTGCGCAATGCCAATCAGAAAGGCGGACTGTTCGGCATCAATTACGACATCTCGGCGCGCAAGGCTTATCCTTATGCTGCGGCGCTGGGCCCGGGACAAATGAGCGTTATGCAATCGTTGATGAAGCTGCGCTTTCAGATGCTGCACGAAGAAGATCTACTGAAATTCCTGGAGCATCTGTCCGAACAGAACGCGGGCGTATTCATCGTCAATCACTGCACTCTGCGCCGCACCAACGCCACACCGCAGACCACGCGCTTTCAACCGAACATGAGCGC
>JAYUAH010000514.1:0-3945 GCA_043741415.1 Betaproteobacteria bacterium | reverse complement strand
GACGGCGTGCTGGTGATCGACTCGCGCCAGCATCCGCAGCGCGCGGAAGAGTTGCTGGCGGCGATACGCAAGACGACCAACATGCCGATCAAGTATGTGATCAACACGCACGCGCATGGCGATCATTATTTTGGCAATGCGGTGTTCAAGCGCGAAGGAGCAACCTTCATCGCGCATCGCGACACGCAGCGCATGATGCAGGCACATCATGCGGTGGAGATGAAACGGCGCACGGGTTACTTCAAGCAGACTCAGTTTGATCCGGCGGAGGTGAAGCTGGTGCTGCCCGATATGACATTCGACTCCAAGCTCACGCTTAACCTGGGTGGCCGCACGGTGGAGTTGCTGTACCTCGGCGCGGGGCAGAATCCGGGCGATACGCTGGTGTACTTTCCGAAAGAGCGCGTACTGTTTTCGGGCGGGCCGTTTTCCAAGGGGAGTTGGCCGAATCCACAGTTCACGCCGTCAATGGCCAACTGGGTCGAGATGCTGCGCAAAATGGCGGCGATGGACGTGGACAAATATTTGGGTGGCCACGGCGATGTTGGCGCGAAGCAGGACGTGTTGAACGAGGCGCAGATGCTGTCGGATTTCGATGCCGGTATGCGCGACGCGGTGAAAAAAGGCATGAACCGCGAAGCCATTTTCAAGAGCGCGCCGTTTGAAAAATACAAAGATGTGCGCAATTACTATCGCATGAATTTGTTTATCAACAGTTACTATCACCTGCTGACCACCGGCAAGCCGGAAGTGATGCTGCCGGACTGAGCTTCGAATCGGACTGCGGGTTTTGCCTGCTAAACTCCTGCCTGTTCCTACAAGCTAAAGATACCGGAGAATCCCGTGAGCGCACCGCTGCCCGGCCTGCTATTAGTCTGGACCAACATTCCACAACACCTCGATCACGAATTCAACGAGTGGTACAACCGCGAGCACATGACGGAGCGCATCCTCGGGCTCGATGGTTTTGTGCGTGGGCGCCGCTTTGTCGCTTACGAAGGCGGGCCGCGTTATCTGGCGTTGTATGACACGAGCAGCGTGGCTGCGTTTAACGGCGAGCGCTACCTCGCATTAAAGCGCGACTACGATGCAGTGAGCCTGCGCTTTGTGCCGCACTTCAAAGATACGGTGAAGTTCGCCGCTGAAACCACGGCGAGAGCGGGTGCGGCAGAGGGCGGCTTTGTGCTGGTGATGCCGATCGCGCGCACGCCCGGCAAAGCGCAGGGCTTGCGTGCGTGGCTCGAACAATCGGTGTTGCCTGAAGCGGTGGCGCTGCCCGGCGTGGTGAGTGCGTGGTACGCCGAGCGCAACGAAGGCGCGGTGGCGATGGCGAAGCAGGATCATTTGCGCACCAGCGATCGCATACTCGATGGTTTGCTGGTGATCGAGGCGACATCCAACAAAGCGTTGGACACGGCAGCGCCACTGCTTGCCTGGGATCGCATCAAGGCCAATGGCGGCGCGCCTGACGCACCGGTTGCGCGCCTGCGAAATATTTATACCTTGCATCGTTCGTTCAAACATTGAAATCGGAACATGCCGATGAAATTTGTTAAGTATTTGATTTTATTGAATATTTTGTGGGCCAATGGTGCGCTTTCACAATGGTCGCCGACGCGCCCCATTCGTATGCTGTTGGCGTATCCGCCGGGCGCCGGCAACGATACAAATGCGCGCGCGGTTGCCGCGAAAATGAGCGAGATACTGAAGCAGCAAGTGATCGTCGATAATCGCCCCGGTGCCAACGGCATCGTCGCCACCACGGTGCTGGCTAAAGCCGCGCCCGATGGCCACACGCTGATGGCGATTGACGTGGCGCACGCTGCGAACCCCGCGCTCTACGACAGAATGCCGTACGATACGGTGAAGGATTTTGATGCCATAGGCATGATTGCGCGCGTGCCGATGGTGCTGCTGGTGCATCCGGCGCAGCCGTTCAAAAACGTCAAAGAGTTGGTCGCATACGCGAAGACCAACGCGGGCAAACTTAACTATGGCTCCGCGGGCGTGGGCAGCGCCATGTTTCTGGTGGCGGAGCTGTTCAAAGAAGCTGCCGCCATCGATGTGGTGCAAATTGCCTACAAGGGCGGCGCGCCGGCGCTGATTGAACTCGCCGGCGGACAACTGCCGATGGCGTTTATTTCGCTCATTGCAGGCATGCCTATGGTAAACGCGGGGCGCGCGCGGGCGCTGGGTGTGAGCAGCCTGCAGCGCTCGGCGCAGTTTCCGGATTTGCCGACCATTGCGGAATCCGGTGTACCGGGCTTTAAGTTTTATTTGTGGCAAGGCATTATCGGCCCGGCCGGTTTGCCGCGCGCGACGCTGACGCGGCTAAACAATGAAATCAATGGCGCACTCAACAACGCTGAAGTCAAAGAGCGGCTCATCCAAGCCGGCAACGAAATCATGAGCAGCACGTCGGCGCAGGCCGCAACCTTTATCAGCGCCGAGGTCGAGCGCTGGCGCAGAATTATCAAGCCCGAAATGCGCATCAACCGTTAACCCAGAAAAAGAAAATCATCCTATGAAAAACGAAATTCGCGACAACATGCAAATCGATTGGGACGCCCCGATCAAAATGGACGACGGCGTGGTGATGCGTGCCGATGTGTTTCGCCCGGTCGGCACAGGCAATTTCCCAGTGATCATCAGCTACGGCCCCTATGCCAAGGGCCTGTCGTTTCAAGAGGGCTACAAAAGCCAGTGGACGCGGCTCGAAAAAGCCGTGCCTGACATGCTGACTGACTCCACCAATAAATATCAAAACTGGGAACTGGTTGATCCCGAAAAATGGGTGCCGGATGGTTATGCAGTCGTGCGTGTGGATTCGCGCGGCGCGGGACGCTCACCCGGCGTGATCGACAGTTGGTCGGCACGCGAGGCGCAGGATTTTTATCACTGCATCGAATGGGCCGGTACGCAGCCGTGGAGCAACGGCAAGGTCGGCATCAACGGCATTTCGTATTACGCGATGAATCAATGGCAAGTGGGCGCGTTGCAGCCGCCGCATCTTGCGGCCATGTGCATCTGGGAAGGTTCGTCTGATTATTACCGCGAGCTCGCTCGCCACGGCGGCATCCTGTGTGATTTTTTGAACTCTTGGTACAACCGGCAAGTGCTCACCGTGCAGTACGGTTTGGGTGATCGCGGCGCGCACAGCGTGGTGACGGGTGACACCATCGCGGGCCCGGATAACTTTACCGATGAACAACTGAAGCGCAATCGCGCCGATGTCGATGGCGAAGCGCTGCGCCGTCCGCTGATCGACGATTACTATCGCCCGCGCATGGTTGATTTTTCCAAAGTCAAAGTGCCGCTGTTGTCGGCGGGCAACTGGGGCGGGCAGGGCCTGCATCCGCGCGGCAATTTTGAAGGTTACTTGCGCGCGGCCTCCGAGCAGAAATGGCTGGAGGTGCACGGCGACACGCACTTCACACATTTTTACAGCCGCTATGGCGAAGGCTTGCAGCGGAAATTTTTCGCGCACTTTTTGAAAGGCGAAAATTCCGGCTGGGAGAAGCAGCCGCGCGTGTCGCTCAACGTGCGCCGGCCCGGCGAAAAATTCGCGCTGCGTGCAGAGAGCGAGTGGCCGCTCGCGCGCACGCAGTGGACCAAATATTACTTGCACGTCGATGATTTGAGTTTGAGCGCCGAAATAAATAATTCAATTAAATCAAATATTTACGAAACGACGGGCGATGGCCTGACCTTTATGTCTGCGCCCATGACGCGCGACTTAGAAATCACCGGGCCGGTGGCGGCGAAGCTGTGGTTGTCGTCTGACACGACAGATGCGGATGTGTTTGTCGCGTTGCGCGTGTTCGATCCCGCGGGCAAAGAAGTGGTGTTCATCGGCTCCAACGATCCGCGCACGCCGGTGGGCTTGGGTTGGCTGCGCGCGTCGCAGCGCAAGCTCGATGCGAGCGAGACCAAACCGTATCGGCC
>JAYUAH010000513.1:0-3946 GCA_043741415.1 Betaproteobacteria bacterium | reverse complement strand
GATTGCGATTCGTCCCAAGACGGGGGAAATTGCCTGGCATTACCAGTTTGTGCCGAACGATTCCTTCGACTGGGATTCACTGTGGGAATTGATTCTGACCGATATGGTGATTGACGGGCAGAAGCGCAAGGTCGTGATGCAAATGAACCGCAACGGGTTTTTGTATGTGATCGATCGCAGCAACGGCAAACTCATTTCGGCCAAGCCGTTTGGCACCGTCAATTGGGCGACGCATGTGGATATGGCAACCGGGCGTCCGGTGGAATCGGCGTTAACTAAGACCCTGCGCAATGGTGCCACCATTGAAATGTGGCCCAGCGTGCGTGGCGCGAAAAACTGGCCGCATGCCGCATACAATCCCAACACAGGCTTGCTCTACGCCAACACCAACCATCAGGGATCGATCTATCGCTTTGTCGACGTGGACTATAAGCCCGGCGAGCGCTATATGGGCATGGAGAGCACATTGACCACGCCCAAACCCGGCGAACCGCTGGGGCATGTCGAAGCCATTGATCCGCTGACCGGCAAAGCCAAGTGGCGAGTGCCGCTCACCGATAACCAGAACTGGTCGGCGATGCTGGCGACGGGCGGCGGCTTGCTGTTCAACGGCAAACACACCGGCGAGTTTTACGCGATGGATGCCGACACCGGTGAAACGCTGTGGCAATTCCAGACTTCATCCGGTGTGAATTCGCAGCCGATTACCTGGACACGTGATGGCAAGCAATACATTACCGTGTTGTCGGGCCTCGGCGGACTCTACGGTCAGGCGCATCGCGCGCGCCTGCCGAATGTGCCGCTGGGTGGTACGGTATGGACGTTTGCATTGCGGGATTGATTTTTTCGTTTCGTTTTACTCAAGGGAGAGACATCATGAAAAGACTGGCACTTGCTTTGCTATTGGCAACGACTGTGGGCATGGCCGCCGCGCAGACGGAGCGCGATTTGAAAGCCGACGGCAACGGCGGCAGCACGGATAACGTTTTGACGTACGGTATGGGCTATCACCAGAACCGTTACAGCGCGCTGGATAAAATCAACAAAAGCAACGTCAAAAAAATGGTGCCGGTGTGGAACCTCTCGCTCGACAACGAGCTGGGCGAACAGGCGCAGCCGCTGATTTACGAAGGCGTGATGTATGTGTCTAATGCGCGCTGGACTTACGCCATCGATGCGGTGACCGGCAAAATGATCTGGCGCACAGCGGTGAATTTCGATCCGGATACGCCGCGCGTGGTGTGCTGTGGCAACTCCAACAAAGGTGTGGCGCTATATGACGGCAAGGTGTTTCGCACCACACTGGATGCGCATGTGGTGGCGCTCGATCAAAAAACCGGCAAGGAAATCTGGAAACAAAAAGTAGCCGAGTGGAAAGAGGGCTACTCCCTCACCGTGGCGCCGCTGGTCGCCAACGGCGTGGTGATGACCGGCTGCTCCGGTGCTGAATTCGGCGCGCGCTGTTTCGTCGACGGCTGGGATCCGGCCACGGGCAACAAATTGTGGCGCCGTTACACCACCGCCGGCCCTGGCGACAAAGGCCACGAGACATGGAATCCGCCGGAGACCTATCAACACGGCGGCGCCAGCACCTGGATCTCGGGCTCGTACGATCCTGAGTTGGATCTCGCCTACTGGGGCACCGGCAATGCCGGCCCGTGGACATCCGAGAAGCGCAAAGGCGACAACCTCTATGTGTCGTCGATACTCGCGATCAAACCCAAGACCGGCGAAATCGCCTGGCATTATCAAATTGCCCCGAACGACGTGTGGGATTGGGATACGTGGGAAACCATACTCGGCGAAATCAATGTCAACGGTCAGAAACGCAAAGTGGGCATGCACATGAGCCGCAACGGCTTTTTGTATGTGCTCGACCGCGCTACCGGCCAATTACTCTCGGCCCAGCCCTACGCAAAAGTGAATTGGGCGACGCATGTGGATTTAAAGACGGGCCGCCCGGTGGAGTCTGACGATTCCAAGGCGTTACGTGCCGGCAAACAAATCGAAATGTGGCCGAGCATCCGCGGCGCGAAAAACTGGCCGCATGCGGCGTTCAATCCGAGTACCGGTTTACTCTATGCCAATACCAACCATGGTTATTCGACCTACAAGTTCATCCCGCTGGCCGAATTCAAGCCGGGTGTGCGCTATCAAGGCATCGAAAATATCATGTCGCCGGTGAAAACCGACACACTGGCGGGCCACATCGAAGCGATTGATCCGATGACCGGCAAAGCCAAGTGGCGCACGCCGCTGCACGGCGAAATGATCGCCTCCGCCATGCTCGCCACCAAAGGCGGTTTGCTGTTCACCGGCAAGCATACCGGCGAAGTGATTGCGCTCGATGCCGACAACGGCAATACGCTGTGGTCATTCAAAACCGGTTCGGGTGTGAATGCGCAGCCGATCACCTGGACCAAAAATGGCAAACAGTATGTGACCATTCTCTCCGGCTTGGGCGGTTCGACATCGGGACGCCGAGGCCTGCCGGATATTCCGCTGGGTGGTTCGGTGTGGACGTTTGCGTTGTTTGATCAATAGAGGACTCTTAAACGTTGAAAGCAGCAATTCGTTGTATGACAATTGCCATCGCGACCTATGCCGCGATGGCGCAAGCCGACGCGCCGGATTCACCGGCGCCCGAAAAAATCAAACAAGGTTCGACCATCTACTCGCAGAACTGTTCGCCCTGCCACGGCCCGCGCATGCTGGACCCGCAGGGTGCGTTTGACTTGCGCACATTTCCGCAGGATCAGAAATCGCGGTTTCTCACATCGGTGAGCAAAGGCAAAAACCAGATGCCGCCATGGGGCGGCTTGCTAAACGCGGATGACATCGAGTCGCTGTGGGCTTATGTCACCGCCGGGGAGAAGCAATAGCAATGGTTTTGTCGATGGGGATGTGCGCATGAGCAACACGGATCGTTACACGCGGGTCGCTATTATTCTGCATTGGTTGATTGCGCTGGGTGTACTCGCGCAAATCGCCTTCGGCTGGTGGATGATCGAAATCCCCAAGAGCCCGCCGGGGGTGCGCGCGTATTGGTTCAACATTCATAAGTCGATCGGTATCACGCTGGGATTTTTGATCCTGTTGCGCGTGGTGTGGCGCTTCACGCATGGTGCGCCGCCGCTGCCGGGTCACATACCCGGTTGGCAGAAAGTGGCCGCGACCGTCAGCCACTTCATGCTTTATGCGTGCATGATCATCATGCCGGTGTCGGGGTATCTCGGATCATCGTTTACCAAATATCCGATCAAGTATTTCGGCTATACCCTGTCGCACTGGGGCTGGGATGCGCCCGCGTACAAGGAGATTTCCAGCCAGGTGCATTACACCACCGTGTGCATTTTCATTGCGTTGATCGCGCTGCACTTCGCGGCGGCGGTGAAGCACATGATGGCGCGCGATGGCGTGATCCAGCGCATGTGGCGGTAGTGGGCGGCCAGTGACGGAGCCCGCATTCGATCTCGACGCGTATTGCGCGCGCATCGGTTACGGCGGCGTGCGCGAGCCTACGCTGGCCGTATTGAACAGCATCGTTGCCGCACACGTAGCGCATATTCCCTTTGAAAATCTTGATGTGCTGCTCGGACGCACCATAGCGCTGGATGCGGCATCGCTGGAGCGCAAGCTGGTGCGGGGTGGTCGCGGCGGCTATTGCTTCGAGCAAAACGGCCTGCTACTGCACGTGCTGGAGATCATGGGCTACGCGGTAACGCCGATCAGTGCCCGTGTGCGCTGGCAGCGCGCCAGAGAAGTTACGCCGCCGCGCACACACTTGTTCATTCGTGTTGAAATTGAGGAGCAGTCGTGGCTTGCGGATGTCGGTGTAGGCGCTGTCTCGCCCACCGCTGCGATTCGATTGATACTCAACACGGAACAGACAACGCCGCACGAGCCGCGGCGTATCGTGAAAGAAGACGCGCGTTATTTTCACCAG
>JAYUAH010000512.1:0-3950 GCA_043741415.1 Betaproteobacteria bacterium | reverse complement strand
CTTGCATGTCGCGAGGCGGGCACGGCAGGTCGAATTTGCGCGCGCCGGATACGTTGAACTGTGGGAGCGCGATGACCGCGGCGAGATTACTTGGCAGCGCATATTCCACGAGCATCGCAAACTAATCGGCTACACGCCCGGGGAACTGCGCACCCAGAGTCTCACGCCATCTTGGAACGCGCTGAACACCCTCATCGATACCAATGTGCTGAAAAATCTCAAACGCACCGGCCAGACACGCTGGCAGCACCGATGGGCAACACAATATCGCGGGCGCCTTGGCGAGGAAAATGTCGACGTGCTGTGGCTTGAAGCGGAGCGGCTGCCTGCTGAAATCGTTCGGCGTGGTAAGAATGGCGCTTACCGGCTGAGTTTGCGCGAATTGCGAGCCACGCCCGCGTCCGGTTGGCCCCAGGCCGAATTATTGCGGGCGGCTGACTATGAATACATCGATGCAGCGGACCTCGGTGATCGTGAGTACGATCCGTTTGTGCGGCGGGTATTGGCCATGGACGCTGCCCGCGGCAGTGGGCACGCGCACTAAACGTGCCGCGACTATTGAAATTCAACGGCTCCCGATGGTTGTGATTTCTTGCTGTAGGGTCATGCCATCGAGTGAAGCGATGGGCAGTGCCAGCAGGAACTCTATACGGCGTTTCAGGATCAACGCTGTTTCTGTGAAGACCCTGGTTTTCTGATCGGCGGTGCCTTCAAAGGCTGCTGGATCAGGCACGCCCCAATGCGCGGTCATCGGCTGGCCCGGCCAGATCGGACACACTTCGCCCGCCGCGTTGTCGCAAACCGTAAACGCGAAATCGAGCTTGGGTGCGTCTGGCTTTGCAAACTCGTCCCACGCCTTGCTGCGATATTCCAGCGTTGGGATATTCCATTTTTCCAACGTCTTCAGGGCGTATGGATTTACCGCGCCACTCGGATGACTACCCGCGGAGTACGCCTTGAAGCGGCCGCGGCTGAGGTGGTTCATTAATCCCTCAGCCATGATGGATCGCGCCGAGTTCCCCGTGCAGATAAACAATACGTTGTAGGTGCGTTCGGACATTTGTGTGCCTCAGCAGCAGGACGACGCAGATTTCACCGGAATGCCGACGGGTCTGCCGCTGGGCGTGGGCTGCGCGCAGCAGGCAGCCGCGGCAGGTTTCCGGGTTTCGCTGAATACCGGAATGTTACCGAGTGTGTGGAATTGTTCCCAGGCAATGCCTTGTGGATCGGTGATCTAGTGTTTGTCGCTGCGCGCATAGCAGCAGGTGGTTTCGCCCTCGTCGAGCAGCGTGATGTAGGCAGCTTCGGCGCGGGCCTTCAATTCGGCGAGTTCCTCCGTGCTGTCGGCCTGTATGCCGAGGTGGTCCACACCGGGTTTTCCGCCGCGCGTGGAAATTGCAAAGTTGACGCGGGGATCGTCCAGCATCCACTTGGCATAGTCAGTCTCTACGCGCGTGGGCTTGGCGGCGAACATTTTCGAATAGAAGGCAATGCTGGCCTGCAGGTCTTTAACATGGGCATGAACGTGAAATCGTTTCAAGACGGCTCCTTTGGTTTAAAGGTTCAACACTTGCAAGTGGCCGCCGCTTCGTCGAGACACTCGACACCCTGGCAGCAGTTTTCAGTCAGATAGCCGAGCAGCGCATTCATGCGTTCATACGCCGCCCGATAAACGAGATTACGGCTGACGCGTTCCTGCGTTACCAGACTGGCGTTGGTCAGTTCCTTCAGGTGAAACGATAACGTGGCTGCAGGAATCGCCAGCATTTCTGCAATAACCCCCGGCGTCAGCCCGTCTTTACCCGCAACAATGAGCGCACGGAACACCTGAAGGCGCAGGGGCTGGGCAAGTGCTGCAAGCGCTCTGACGATTTCTATTTCTTCCATATTATTATGATATTGGAAATATTAAATAGACGCAACTGGCAAATGAACTCCTGAAGCGTTGATATATCGTATCTATTTGATTATAAACATATTTATATCTTTTTTCTGCGGACGCCCAAGAAGCTTAGAAGAGCCGCGCCCGCTAAAGGGCGTTCAGGAGACAAACAAACCGCGCATGATCAAGGTGGCCGACGCCAAACGTTTCAGGTGCTGTAGTCGTAAAACCGTAACGCAATCGTCATCGCAGTGATGTACTGGTTTTGTATGCTGTGATACGTGAAAAACGAGCAAGAGAATATCGTCGAGTCGTTTGCCGCTCACCCGGCGAGCTTGCGCGTAGCGCTGGTCACCGAGACGTTTCCGCCGGAAGTCAACGGCGTCGCGATGACTTGGGGCAATCTGGTGAAGGGCCTGCTGCACCGCGGACACCGGGTGCAAATCGTGCGCCCGCGGCAGGCGCGCGAAGACAGTGCGGGGCCGTATGCCGGGCTGGATCTGGTGTTGGCCAAGGGCGTGCCCATACCGAACTATCCTGATCTGCGCTTCGGCTTGCTGTCCGAAAATCGCCTCGTCCAACTGTGGCGAAAAAAACGTCCCGACGTGGTGCACGTAGTCACTGAAGGGCCGCTGGGTTGGTGTGCGATTAACGCTGCGCGCAAATTGCAGTTGCCGGTAACCAGCTCGTATCATACCAATTTTCATCAGTACTCCGGCCACTACGGCATGGGCTTGCTCAAGCTGACGATCGAGGCCTACTTGCGCAAGTTCCACAACCGCACTCTGGCAACCCTGGTGCCCACGCAAGCCGTGGCGCAAACCCTGCAAAGCCGTGGCTTTCAAAAGGTTTCGCTATTGTCGCGCGGTGTGGCGATTGAGCAATTCATGCCGGCGCAGCGTTCCACGGCACTGCGCGAAGCTTGGGGCGCAAAAGAGTCTGACGTGGTAGCGCTGTATGTCGGCCGCTTCGCGAAAGAGAAAAACGTTGGCGTGGTGCTGGCGGCGTTCTCCGCCATTCAAGCGCGCCTGCCCTCCGCAAAACTGGTGTTTGTCGGTGACGGCCCGTTGCGTAAACCGTTGCAGGCGGCGTGCCCTCAGGCGATATTCACCGGCATCAAAACCGGGCAGGATCTGGCGCAGCATTATGCGTCGAGCGACGTGTTTTTATTCCCCAGCCTGACCGAAACTTTTGGCAACGTGGTGCCCGAAGCACTCGCCAGCGGCGTCGCCGTGGTGTCATACGCCTGCGCCGCCGCCGCTAACCTGATCACGCACAATCACAACGGTGCGCTGGTGGCCGTTGGCGACGAATTGCAATTCATCAACACCGCGGTAGCCGTTGCCACGGATCACGAGTGGCGCAACGCGCTGCGCCAGCAAGCGGCCGCCAGCGTCGCGCATATGAGCTGGGCCGCCGTCACCGACAGCCTGGTCGGCACTTTGCAAACGGTGGTGGCGCCGCATGATGGCCAATTGCGAGCAGCGCACAGCGTATGGCAGCCGGCTGGTTTCAACCAGCCCAGCGCATGAGGGCTTGCCCCATCCGCATGACCGTTCCTTCACGCAAGTCGTCACACAACACAAATCCCTGCGGGGCCAGCACGATGATGGTGGAGCCGTGCTGAAACCAGCCCATCTCCTGCCCTTTGGCAAACGCGGCATCGCAGGCGATACGCCGCGGCCCGCCGTATTTCAGATGCAACAGCACGTTGACAAAGTGCAGCCGAATGCTCGCCACCAGAATCGCTGCCACCGGTACCAGCGCGATCGCTTTGCCACTCAAAGGGCCATCGCCGGTGGCGCGGGTTTTGATGAACGCGCGTTCGTTTTTGCAGAACAATTTTTCGACGCGCCGCAGCGCAATCGGATTCACGTTCCAGGTGTCGCCGGAAAAGTACGTCACTTGCTCTACTGCGCATTCCAGCGGCGCATGAAAACGGTGATACATGCTCGAGGTCAGACGCAGCGTCACATAGTATCCTTCGCGCCATTCGTCGCCGCGCGCATCGTCACCCAGCAAGTCTTCGAGCGTGTAGGGAAACCCTTTGGCCTGAAATACGCGAGTG
>JAYUAH010000511.1:0-1554 GCA_043741415.1 Betaproteobacteria bacterium | reverse complement strand
ACGCATCGCTGGGCAAAGTGATCGGTCCCTCGTTCGCGCGCGCGGATGTGCCCGATGTCGTCGAGAAATTGATTGAATATTATTTGCAACACCGTGATTCCCCCGAAGAACGCTTCATCGACGTAGTGCAGCGCCTGGGTATTGAACCTTTCAAGAAACACATTTATGGCAACGCTGATAAAAAACAAACGCATCGCGCCCGACCCCTGGCAACTGCTTGAACCGGCGGCCGAGGGCGGCCTGCCCGGATTGCCCGAAACGGGTGACTGGATGGTGCCGCTGGCGATCTGGAACGAACAGCGCGCACAGCTAGTGCAACGCACGGGCCGCAATGGCGTGTTGCTCGAAAACACCGAAGACCCGCGCGTGCTGGCGGCGGATTTCGACCAGCTCGCGTTGATCGCCGTGCGCTTTCCGAAATTTACCGATGGCCGCGGCTACTCGATTGCGCGCCTGCTGCGCCGTCTCGGCTGGAAAGGCGAGTTGCGTGCGGTGGGCGACGTGCTGCGCGACCAATTGTTTTACATGACGCGATGCGGCTTCGATGCCTTCGCGCTGCGCGCCGATCAGGATGCGCAAGTAGCACTCACCGCGTTCAGCGATTTCAGCGCGCCGTATCAACCGGCGATCGATGATGGTGTACGGCTGGGTAGCGTGCGCGGCGAAAGCAAGCCGGTGGTGAACACCTTGAGTCCTTGGTAAATGAAGAGGCAGCTCGTGGGTGCAAACATCAAACCCGGACCAGACGCAGCGGGCCCCTGGCAACAACGCGTACTCGATAGCAATGACGCTGGCAAGGCCGCTGCAATTGATGGCGCGGTGAAGAGCCGGTCCGCGGCAGATTCGGTTAGCGATGATGCCGAGGTTATGCACGGCGCGTATTTCCTGCCGCGATTCGTGCGCACACCCAACGGCACGGATTGGTCCTGACGCCATGAATCGACTTGTTGGTACGCTGTATCTGGTAGGCGCAGGCCCCGGTGCCCCCGATCTCTTAACGCTGCGCGCCGCGCGTCTGCTGGCACACGCGGACGTGGTGTTTTACGACGCGCTGGTGCATCCCGAAACGCTGTCACTGGCTGCGAACGCGGTGAAAATTGCGGTGGGCAAGCGCAGTGGCAAACACTCCACCGCGCAGCGCTTTATCAACAAACAACTCATCGACGCTGCGCAAAAATATCAAACTGTGGTGCGGCTCAAAGGCGGCGATCCCATGCTGTTCGGTCGCGCGCAGGAAGAAATCGAAGCACTGCGCGCTGCGGGCATCGAATACGAAGTGGTCGCCGGGGTCAGCGCAGCCTTTGCAGCCGCTGCGTCGCTGGGCGCGAGCCTGACCCAGCGCGGCATTTCGCGCAGCGTGACCTTCGCTACGCCACGCGTCGGCCACGGTCGCGAGGCCGACAGCGGTTGGCTTGCTTCGATTTCCCCCAGCGGCACCACCGCGCTTTACATGGCTGCAGGACAAGCCGAAGCGATCGCTACTGCGCTCCTTGGTCGCGGTTTTCCATCGGCGATGCCCTGCGCTATCGTCGTCAATGCATCGCTCCCCGACGA
>JAYUAH010000510.1:0-3959 GCA_043741415.1 Betaproteobacteria bacterium | reverse complement strand
CAGTATCGAAATCTCGGGCTGCGGAAAACATGCCTCGCCCGGGTCTTTCCGCCATCTCCTTATTTTCCTTATTTTTCTCGACCGCAGGTGTTGCGCGTACGGCACGTACAGCGCAGCGCAGGCCGCCGGCACGGCCACTCAACTTTATGGAGATACACATGGAACACGCAGCGAGCAAAGTAACCACCGATTTCACTTGCTGGAAATGCGGTGAAGAATCACTCAAAGAAGCCACCTTCGCCCCGAGCAAAGCCTACGGCGGCAGTGACGCGCAAAGCGCAATGGATATACACCATTCCAACTGTCAGAAGTGCGGCGCCTATTCCGTCAACGCGAGGCAGGCTTTGTATAACAAAACCGCGGGCCGCAAAAGCCGCAAGCATCTGATCCGCGAATCCAATCGCATCAGCGCGTAAGCGTTTGCATTAACCGTCGAGATGATGCGCCGGATCTGCGGTCCATTGCTGGAACGCGGGCCGCGCTTTGATGGCGGCGTACCAACGCTCAACGTGGGCGAGTGGCGGTGATGCCAGGCCAAACAAATACCAGCGGTGCACGCGCAGCCCCAGCGCAATATCGCCGTAGGTAAAGCGCTCGCCGCAAATAAAACGCGTGCGCGCGAGTTGTTCGTCGGCGATGCGCAAAGCCTTGATGAACGATAGTCGCGCATGCTCCAGCGCCGCGGCATCGCGCTGCGCTTCGGGCAGGCGAATCAGATGCATCACCATCGCATGCTGCGGCAGCAACAGCTCATTGTTCTCCCAATCCAGCCAGCGGCTGGCCGACGCAAAGATTTTTATATCGTTGCCGTAGAGTAAATCCGGCGCGTATTGCATCGCCAGATAGCGCACGATGGAATTGGATTCCCACAGCACAAAGCCGTCGTCATCGATGGTCGGCACGCGACCATTGGGATTTTTTGCGCGATAGTCCGGCGTATCCACCACGCCGAACGGCGGCCCGCCTTTGGACACATGACCGGCCGGCCCCATGGTTGCGCTGGCGAGTATGAGTTCGAACTCGAGGCCAATCTCCGCCAGCGTCCACAACACTTTTTGCGTGCGCCCGGAGGTCGGGCGCCCCCATAGTTTGAGCATGATAAATTCCTGTTTCAGGCTTTAGCGTAACACAAGCTAAATATTATTTTATTCAATAAAAACAAATACTTATAGTGAACTCTCGTCATATGCCTGTTCACAGTGGAAACCGCATGCTGAAATTTATCGCAACGGCCATTACGCTTGCTGCGTTGATGATGCACAGCGCGCGCGCACAAGAACGTTTTTCCATTTTCGTCGGCAGCGCGCAAGAGAACGTGGATCGCATGATCAAGCTCGCGGAATTACGCGACGACGACGACGTGGTGGTCGACCTGGGCTCCGGCGATGGCCGCATTGTGCGGTGAACGAGGAATCCGTCACTATCGAAGTGCCGTGGAGCGCGGTGCGCATGGCAACTAGTGTGTATTTCCAACCGACGGGGTTGGGAGCCGCAAATCCAGCGAATGCAAAATAAAATTCTCACCGCAAAGACGCGAAAGCGCAAAGGAAACGCAAAGAACCGCTTTTAAATTTCTTTGCAGCATCTTTGCGTTTCTTTGCGCCTTTGCGGTAATGAAGTTAAAGCTCTTTACTTCGAACCAAACCCACCGCCCCCCGCCGTCTTCATCACCACCCGATCCCCCTTGTTCAGCACCCAGTGATCGGCCGGGTTGATCGGCTTGCCGTTGAGCGTCAACCCGCCGACCTTACCTGGCGCACCGCCAAAAATCCCCTGCGGCGCGGTTTTGTAACGCGTCATAATCATCGACGCCATCATCGGCGTGTCGGCCACGACTTCAACTTCAAAACGCAAGCCATCGCCGCCGCGCTTTACGCCCGCGCCACCGCTGCCGCGGCGTATAGCACGTTCGATCACGCGCAGCGGCGCCATTTGCTCGAATACTTCAATCGGCGTGTTGGATAAGTTCGACGGGAACGACAACATCGTAAAACCATCGCGATGCTGAGTGGCGCCCTGCCCCGCATTCATGAAGTTCACTGCCGCATACGGCCGGCCGCGATGTTCGCCAGTGACGGTGATCGACGAGTTGGATGAGCCTTCCGCCAGCGCGCGCTCAAGTAACACTTCGGCCAGTGCCATCATGATCGCCGGCACCATCATGTGTCCGATCATGCCGCGCCCGCCGCTCGCCGCGGGATAGATCGGATTAAATATCGAACCCAACGGCGCGGACGTGGTAATCGGCGTGAAGCTGCCTTCGTTATTCGGCACATCGGGGCACAGCAGCGCTTTCACCGCGAATGCCGAATACGCAAAGCAGTAAATCGGCACCACGTTCACCGCGCGCGGTACTTGCGCACTCGATCCGGTGTAGTCGATGGATAGCTTGTCGCCTTTCACCGTGACCGTGGCGTTGATGATGATCGGTTCTTCAAAACCATCGTGCTGCGTGCGTCCGTGATACACGCCGTCGGGCACCTCGCGGATGGCTTTTTTCATCGCGGCCTCGGAGCGGCGGCGAATTTCCGCGCCCAACGATTCGATATCAATCTCGTTGAGCAACGGCTTCAAGCGTTCTTCCAGCATTTTGCAAGCCGCCACCTGCGCCCAGATGTCGCCCAGCGTCTGTTCCGGCACGCGCACATTCTGGCCGATCATGTCGAGTAGATTCTGATCGGGCTTGCCCGCGCTGATCAGCTTCATGCGCGGAATCTGCAGGCCTTCTTCGTAAATGTCGCGGATGCCGGCATTGCGGATGCGCCCGCCAATATCGGGCATGTGGCTCACCACCGCCGCATAAGCGACGATTTTGCCTTTGTGGAAAATCGGCATCGCGATGTTGACGTCGTGAATGTGGCCGGTGCCCATCCACGGATCGTTGGTAATCATCACATCGCCGGGCTTCAGTGTGTGCGGCGGAAATTTTTGCAGAAAGTGTTTTACGGTTGCGGGCAGCGTGCCGATGAACGACGGTATCGACAATATCGATTGCGCAATCGAGCGGCCTTGTGCATCGGTCAACACCACCGCGAAGTCATTGGCCTCGCGCACCAGCACCGAGAACGAGGTGCGCACAAAGGCCGCCGAAGCTTCGTCCACCATCGACACCAGGCGCTTCCACTGGATTTCCAGCGAGATCGGATCGAGTTTCTGGGCTTTTTGATTTTTCATGGACGGCACACTAATCCCGTTCGCCCTGAGCTTGTCGACGGGCATTCAACGTGAGAAGGCTTCGACAAGCCTGTTCTGAGCGAAGTTGAATGGCTCAGCCCGAACGGCTTTCTGTGATTCAGGAAATTCATCAAAACTCCTTGATGGTCACTTGCACCGTGTAGTCCGGCAGAATGCGCAAGTCCGCTTTGACAGGCACCACCAACGTGGATTCGCGCTCTTCGAGCACCACCGGCCCAGTGAGTCGCGTGCCGGGTTTGAGCGAGTAGCGGTCATACACCGGCACCGGCACGTATTTCTTTTTGAGCGGCAAATAAATCTCGCGTTTTCCCCGCATCACGGGTTTGCTAGATGAGCGCTCGTCGCCCCAAGTGAATTGGTGGCTCTTCACCAGCGAACGCCCGGTGAGCCGCCAGGTAATCACTTGCGCCGCAGCGCCCGGCACCAAGTGCCCGTAGAACTGACGATAATTGGTTTCAAATGCTTTGAGCAACGCGGGCGCCATCGCCGCGCCCACGCTGCGCCACGGCAGACTCACCGACACATTGTGTCCTTGGCCGGCGTAACGCATTTCGGCGCCGATGAACCACTTGATGGCTTTCTGATATGCCCCCGCGGATTTCAATTCGGATTCGGCGTCGCGGCGCATACCGTTGTAAGCGCCGGCGACTTGCTTCCAGTCGATGCCTTTCAGCAAGCAAGGTTGCGACCACGCGCGATCCACGCGTGCGGGTGCCGCCAGCAGCCCAAGGCACGACCCTGCGCCCGCGGCTATCGTCGCCAAC
>JAYUAH010000509.1:0-3963 GCA_043741415.1 Betaproteobacteria bacterium | reverse complement strand
CTGGTGAAACACGCGCGCGCACGCTGGCGATCGCCGCACTGCTCGCCGGCGCCACCTGCATCGGTACCTCGGCGCTGTTTGTCAAAGTGAGCGAAGCGGGGCCGGTGTCCACCGCATTCTGGCGCGTGTTTCTGGCGCTGCCGTTGCTGTGGGTGTGGGTGTGGCTGGATCAACGCAAAGCCGTATCCGCGCAAATCGGCCGGCGCGGGTTGCTGTTCGCTGCGGGCTTTTTTTTCGCCGGTGATCTCGCGGTTTGGCACAGTTCCATTGTATTGACCTCGGTGGCCAACGCGACCTTGCTCGCCAATCTGGCGCCGATATTCGTCACGCTGGCGGCGTGGTTGTGGTGGCGCAAGAAACCCCCCTTGATGTTTCTCGCGGGGCTGGCCGCAGCGTTGGTGGGCGTGATGTTGCTGCTGCGCAGTGATTTTTCGCATACGGGCACGGCGTTGCTGGGTGACGCGCTGGGCGTGGTGACCGCGATGTTTTACGCAGCGTATCAACTGACGGTTACCAAACTGCGCGGCACCGTGAGCACGGCGCGTATCATGGCGGTAAGCAGTGTGGTGACTGCCGTGGTGTTGTTACCGCTGGTGCTGTTGTCGGGTGAAGTGTTTTTCCCGACCACGGGCATGGGCTGGGCCAAAGTATTTGGGCTCGCGCTGATTTCGCAAGTCGCCGGGCAAAGTTTAATAGCGTACGCAATGGCGCATTTGCCGGCCACGCTGTCGTCGGTGGGCTTACTCTTGCAACCGGTGATGGCGGGCCTGTTTGCGTGGATACTATTGGGTGAAACGCTTGGCGCCATGGCCATAGCCGGTGCGATACTGGTGCTGATCGGCATACGCATTGCGACGCAGGCCGAACGTAAATAACAAATTATTGTTTAAAATCAAATACTTACAATACATTATGCCTTACGCTCAATCCCATGACGTGAACCTGTATTACGAAGCAGCGGGCACCGGTACGCCCCTGGTGTTCGTGCACGAGTTCGCCGACGACTTGCACAGTTGGGAACCGCAACTTAGATTTTTCAGCCGGCGCTATCGCTGCGTGGCGTTCAACGCGCGCGGCTATCCGCCGTCGGATGTGCCCAAAGCGGCGTCGAAATATTCGCAGGCGATTGCCACTGACGACATCGCGAATGTGCTGCGTCATTTGAAAATCGCCCAAGCGCATGTGATCGGTTGCTCGATGGGCGGCTACGCTACGCTGCATTTTGGTTTGCGTTACGCCCGCATGGCAAAGTCACTCACCGTGGTGGGCGCCGGTTATGGTGCCGACCCGGATAAACGCCAACAATTTCTCGACGACACCGAAGTCATGGCGAAACGCTTCGATGAACTCGGCACTGCCGAGGCGGTGAAGCCGTATCAAATCGGTCCGGCGCGTGTGCAATTTCAGAATAAGGATCCGCACGGCTTTGCGAAATTTTGCGCCGAATTTGCGAAACATTCGGCGCTGGGTTCGGCCAACACGCTGCGCGGCGTGCAGGCGAAGCGGCCTTCGATTTACAGTCTCGAACGCAGTCTGGCGAAACTGAAAGTACCACTACATGTGATGAGCGGCGACGAAGACAACAACTGCGTCGATCCGGCGATCTTCATCAAGCGCGTGTGCCCGTCGGCGTGGCTCACCCTTGTGCCAAACACAGGGCACGCGGTAAACGTCGAAGAACCCGATTTGTTTAATCGTCTGACGGCGGAGTTTCTGGCGCAGGTGGATTCCGGACGCTGGCGGCCGCGCGATCCGCGATCGCTTAACAAATCAACTATGGCAAAAGGCAAATCATGAAAATCACCCGTATCCGCGCCATCCCCATGTCCGACCCGGTGCCGCCGGAACGCCGCCATCGCACCGACCTCGGCACCAAAATGAAAAGCGACGCCACGTTGATCATCGTCGAAACCGACAGCGGTTTGACCGGCATGGGCGCGGCACTCGGTACGCCCCCAATCGTCGCCGCCATCGTCGAGCACGAGTTGGCGCCGGAGGTGGTGGGCGAAGACCCGATGTTCTCCGAGCGCATATTCGAAAAAATGTACAACGGCTCGCGCGCCAAACCCGCACTCGACCGCGGCGTGCCGCAAGCCGAAACCAGCCGCCGCAGCGGCATGGTGATGGAAGCGATCTCCGGCGTGGATATCGCGATCTGGGACGTGAAGGCCAAAGCGCTCGGCATCCCCGTGTATCAGGCGCTCGGCGCGGTGAGAAGTTCCGTGCGCGCTTACGGCAGCGGCGGCTGGGCGCCGGGCAATGAAGCCGAAGCGGAACTCGGCGGTTACGCAGCCAAGGGTTTCACCGCGGTGAAAATGCGCGTGGTGGGCCGCGACGGTTTCTCGATTGAAAACTGCGTGCGGCGTGTGGAAGCGGCGCGGCGCGGCATCGGTCCCAATGTCGAACTGATGGTCGATGCACACGCCTCGCTCGAAACGCCGGTGGCGATACGCCTCGCCAAGGCGCTGGAGCCCTACAACATCGCGTGGTTTGAAGAGCCGGTGTCGCCCGACAATCACGCGGGCATGGCCGAAGTGCGCGCGTCGACGCGTATTCCTATCGCCTCCGGCGAGCGCGAGTTTTCGCGCTATGGGTTCAAGAGCATGCTCGAACACAAGGCCATCGACATCGCGCAGCCGGACGTGGCGCGCGCCGGCGGTCTCACCGAAATCCGCCGCATCGCCGCGCTTACCGCCGCGCACGACATCCGGCTCGCGCCGCATGCGTGGGGCGCTGGCGTGTTGTTCGCGGCCAGCATACACGTGGCCATGGCCGCGGCGAACTGCCATATACTTGAAGTCAGCCAAGGCTATATGCCGATGATGAACGAACTGTTCAACGAGCCGTACGATATCCGCGATGGCTATGTGCACGCACCGGACCGGCCGGGACTGGGCTTTACGTTGCGGCCCGACGCGCTGGAGCGATTTAAGTACGTGGATGGGCCGGAGTTTGCGTTCTAGGCCGTCCCTCCGTTACATTGTCAAAACCAACCACAGGAGAACACCATGATCGAACTGCACTCAACCCCCACCCCCAACGGCCAGAAAGTCATGATCATGCTGGAAGAATGCGGCCTAGAATGGAAACACTTCGATGTCAATATTCGTCTGGGCGAGCAATTCACGCCGCAGTATCTGAAGCTGAGTCCCAACAACCGTATACCGGCCATCGTCGATACCGATGGTCCCGGCGGCGGGCGCTACACCATGATGGAATCGGGCGCGATTCTTTGGTATCTCGCCGAGAAAACCGGCACGTTCTTGCCCACGGACGCACGCAAGCGTTACGACTGCCTGCAGTGGCTGATTTTCCAGATGGCGCACGTGGGCCCGATGTTCGGCCAGGCTAATCACTTCAACAATTACGCCAAAGACAACATCCAGTACGCGAAGGACCGCTACAACAACGAATCAATCCGCCTCTACCGCGTGCTCGACAACCGTGCACGCGACAGCGCGTGGATCGGCTGCGACGAGTACACCGTGGCCGACATGGCGATTTATCCGTGGACCAAGATGCATGCGGATCGCGGCATCACCGAGGCCGAGTATCCCCACTTCATGCGCTGGTTCAAGGCGATGCAGGCGCGCCCCGCGGTTCAGCGTAATGACAAAATGGCAACTGAGATTCGGGCGCGCATGAACGCGGCTACCGAGGGCAAGCCGATGATCAATCTCTACGACACCAAGGACAACGCGGCACGGCTGGCGGGCGCGACCAAGGGCTAACATGACTGTTGACACCGCCATCGCGCCGATGACGTGTACGACTATCGAGAGGAGTAAAACGCATCATGACTGACGTAAATATCCTGGCAACGGGGCTGGGCTTTCCGGAGGGGCCGGTGGTTTGTGCCGATGGGTCCGTGGTGTTGGTGGAGCTGCGCAATCAACGCTGTTCGCGCGTAGCGCCTGATGGCAAGGTCAGTTTGTTTTCCAATTGCGGTGGCGGGCCGAATGG
>JAYUAH010000508.1:0-1563 GCA_043741415.1 Betaproteobacteria bacterium | reverse complement strand
TGGAATTCATGCAACGGCTTGCAGCACTGATGTCTGCGCCACGACTGCACCTGACGCGGGATCACGGCGTGCTGGCGCCGAATGCCAAATTGAGATCGAAGGTGGCCGCGAAGGGCGAGCACAAAACAGCGTACCCCTGCGAACACGAAGCGCACAGCGCGCCGGTGCGCATAATCTGGGCGCGGATGTTAAAGCGCGTGTGCGACATGAACATCGAGCGCTGCGCATGCGGGGGGCAAACTGAAGTTCGTTGCGGTCCCTTCGACAGACTCAGGACAGGGATTGAGCAGCGGAAGTGATCGAGAAAATACTCACGCATCTGGGGTTGGCTGCGCAGCCGCCGGTTGAGCCGGCGCGGCGGGGACGTTCGGGCTGCGCGCGTGTTGTGGCTGAATTACAAAGAAAAATCATGTGCCCATGGCGTTTTTGGGAGCGGAATTCGCCGGACGCGGCGGCGTGTGCTGCGGCCAAGCCGAAATGCACCGCAATTGACCGTGTACTAGGGTGGGGATACAGTGAGTGCCGGTGAAAAATGGTGTTTGAAATTCCTATCCCCTTCCATTGAGGAGCGGGCATGTTGTTTGGTGGAAAGCATTTGAAAGTGATGTCTTTCATTCTCATATAAATTATTGTTTAAAATCAAATACTTACATATAATGGTGTCTGACCCTATTATCGAAAATGTCATTGGCATATTTCGGTGCACGCTTGATCATCCCCCACCGCAATCCGAAAGCGGCGTCGTTGTCCGGCAATCGCCTAATAGCATGTAAATGATCGGGCAGCACGCAATAGGCCAACACTGAAAATGGGCGGTGTGTGCGCACGACATCGAACGCTTTACGCAAGCGATCGACCTCGTCAATCAGCAGACGGCTATTTCTGTCGGCGAGGTTACCCGTGAAGAAATAGATGCCTCCCGTAGTGAGGCTTCGGCGGTAACGGGACATACAACAACCTTAGCACGTGCGATTGTCCGCGTGGGCACAAAGGACGTGCCCACCCTACGCTTGCTGAAAAAAATCTGGCCCGGCTTCGCCTGGGCAAAGGCAATGAAGTCCTTTACCGACTTGACGCCAAGGTTGGGCGACACTACCAGTGCTGTTGTGGAAAACCCGACACGGGTGATGCCGGCGAAATCTTTGCGCGCGTCGTAAGCGAGGTTTGGATACAGCGCCGCGCTGATGACAAAGGCAGCCGAAGTCAACAACAGCGTATGGCCATCGGGAGCGGCCTTGGCGACGATGCCGGTGCCTATCGTGCCGCCCGTGCCCGTGCGGTTTTCCACGATTACCGACTGGCCCCAGGTTTCGCTCATCTTCGCGCTCATCATGCGTCCCAGAACATCGGACGTACCGCCGAGAGAGAATGGCACCACCAGGCGTATCGGCTTGCTGGGGAAATTTTTCTGCGCCTGTGCAAAACCTGATGCAGCTGCGGCAACAACACTAAATGCAATTGCGATGGCAAACAAAACTCGTTGCAAAGCGGGCATGTGCGTCTTCGTAAACCCTCCTCGATCTGTTCAACGTTGTATAGCATGCACAAGATGCTTCGCAAACG
>JAYUAH010000507.1:0-1566 GCA_043741415.1 Betaproteobacteria bacterium | reverse complement strand
CGACGGATGGCCTGTTCAACATCGCCGCATCCTCGGCACGCGTGTTTGCGCGCTTCTGCGACGCGCTGGGCAAGCCCGAGTGGAAAGAGCGCGAAGCGTGGAACACGCAGCAAAAGCGCAGCAAAGAACGCAAAGCGATCAACGCCGCGATTGCCGAAGTCACTAAACACAAACCCACCGCGCATTGGGTGGATGTGATGGAAGCCGCCGGCGTACCGTGCGGCCCGATCAACACCATCGACAAGGTATTCGCCGATTCGCAGGTGCAACACACCGGCATCGCGCAGACCGTGAAGAGCGAAAAACTCGGCGACATCCAACTGGTGAGTTCCGCCATCAACATGGTCGGCACCACCAAGAAAATCCGCCGCGCGACACAGGACTTGGGCGCGGATAGCGATGAGATTTTGGCGTCGGTGGGTTACACCAAAGATCAACTTGCAGACCTGCGCGCCAAGGGCGTAATTTAACCGGAGCAGTCATGGATTCCATCAGCATAGACAAAATTCTAGGCACCAAAAAAGGCGCCATCGGCACCCTCACTTTCAACTATCCTGAAAAGCACAACGCCATGTCGCCGGAGATGGCGCAGGCGGCTGCTGCCGTCATCGAAGACTTCGAGCGCGACTCCGCGGTACGCGTGATCATCCTGCGCGGCGCGGGCAGCAAAGCCTTCGTCTCCGGCGGCGATATTTCCAAATACGAAAAAAACCGCGCCACGCCGGAGCAGGTCGCCGCCTACACCGCCATGTCGTCGGGCTTTCGCGATGCGCTCGCCAACACCAACAAACCCACCATCGCCATGATTCGCGGCTGGTGCCTCGGCGGCGGGCTGGCTATCGCTTTGCGTTGCGATATGCGCATATGCTCGGAAGACGCGCAGTTCAGCGTGCCGGCTGCGCGCCTCTCCATCGGTTACGCTGCAGAATCCCTCGGCCAGTTGATCGAACTCGTCGGCCCTTCGGTAGCAAAAGAAATCATGTTCACCGCGCGCCGCTACACCGCGCATGAGGCGCACCGCATCGGCCTCGTCAATCACGTGTTGCAAGCCGGCGTGCTCGAAGCCTTCGTGCAGCAATACGCCGACACCATCGCCGACAACGCACCGCTGGCGATCGTCGCTGCTAAAACCGTGATCAATGAATACATCAAAGACGCCAGTGAACGTGACCAAGCGCGTGCCGACCAAGCCGTCGCCGCGTGCTTCACCAGTCAGGACTACGTCGAAGGCCGGCGCGCGTTCATGGAAAAACGTAAACCGGTGTGGACAGGGAAATAAATGTAAGTATTTGTTTTTATTTAATTTTTTATACAAGACCACGCAACCGTTGCGTGGCCTTGTTGTTTATAGGCCCGCATGACAATACCCAATTTGCATTACACGGAACTCACCCGCACCTGGCAGCGGCTCTACCACTACGCGCACGCCGCAAGCATCCTCGGCTGGGACCGCAGCGCCATGATGCCGGCCAAGGGCAGCGACGCGCGCGCCGCAGCCGACGCAGAACTGCAAGCGCTGATGCACCGCACGCGCACCGATCCCAAACTGGCGGAACAATTGCGCGC
>JAYUAH010000506.1:0-3987 GCA_043741415.1 Betaproteobacteria bacterium | reverse complement strand
GGGCGCAGCGCGCGCCCAGGCAAGTGAGCCGTCTCGCGTTGATCGCTGCCACACCGTGCTTCACCCAGCGCACGGGGGGAGTCAATGCGTGGCCGCATGCGGTGAGCGCGCAAGTGATGCGTCAATTCACCACGCAAATCCAGCGCGACTGCGCTACGGTATTGCGGCGCTTCGTGGCGCTGCAATCGCTGGGTGACACGCACGCGGTGCGCGTGGCACATAAGCTGCGCAGCGCGCTGTTTACCAACCCGTTGCCGCCGCAGGACGTGTTGGAGGCCGGACTGGAACTGTTGCGCACCACTGACCTGAGAGATGCGCTGCCTAAAATTCAGCAACCCACTCTGGTGATTCACGGCGATAAAGATGCGGTGACGCCGAGCGCGGCAGGGCAGGCGCTCGCCGCCGCTTTGCCGCACGCGCGTTTTCAATTAATGAGCGGCGCCGGGCACGCGCCGTTTTTATCGGACGCTGCGGCGGTGGCCACGTTGCTACAGGAATTTGTCGATGAACCCGTCGCAGTTTGATCAACCGCAGTTTGACAAAAAACAGGTGCGCCGCTCATTCGAGCGCGCCGCCAACAGCTACGACGCCGCGGCGGTGTTGCAGCACGAGGTGTGCAAGCGCATGGACGAGCGCCTCGATCTCATCAAGCTGCAACCGGCGCTGATTCTTGATGCGGGTAGCGGCACCGGTAACGCCTTGCCGACATTACAGCAACGCTATCCCAAAGCGCGGGTGATTGCATTTGATCTGGCCTACACCATGCTGCTGCGCGGCCGCTTGCACGAAGCTGAGCGCACCGCAGCGCCCTGGTGGAAGTTTGTCGCAAAACCGATAGTGATACCGGTTTGCGGCGACATCGAGCAGTTGCCGTTGGCGAACGCGAGCGTTGATCTGGTGTGGTCGAACCTTGCGCTGCAATGGGTGAACGATCTCGACCAAGCCTTCGCCGAATTCAACCGCGTGCTTGCACCCGGCGGGCTGCTCATGTTCAGTACCTTCGGCCCCGATACGCTGAAAGAATTGCGCGATGCCTTTGCAACATCAGACGGCGTGGAGCAGCACACGCACGTCAGCCGCTTCATTGATTTGCACGACGTCGGCGACATTTTGGTCAAGCGCGGTTTTGCCGATCCGGTGATGGATATGGAGCCGTTCACGCTGACCTACAGCGACGTGCGCGCGCTGATGCATGACTTAAAAGCCATCGGCGCGCACAACGCTACACAATCGCGTGCGCCGGGTTTGACTGGCCGCGCGCGATTGGCCGCAGTGACCGCCGCCTACGAGCCGCTGCGGCGCGACGGCAAATTGCCGGCGACGTTCGAAGTGGTCTACGGCCACGCGTGGAAACCGCTGCTGCGCGTCACTGCAAGCGGTAAACGCGTGATTGACATCAAACCCGTTGCGGGCGCATGAGTACGCGCAGCATATTCGTCACCGGCACCGACACCGGCGTCGGTAAAACGCGCGTCGCGTGCGCCTTGCTGCATGCGTATGCGGCGCGCGGTTTGCGTGTGGTGGGCATGAAGCCGGTGGCAGCGGGGGGGGACATTCGGAACGGCTTGTTGATGAATGACGATGTCGTGCAGTTGATGGCGGCGAGCACCGTTGCAGCACCGCTTGCGTGGGTGAATCCGTATTGTTTTGCCGCGCCCATTGCACCGCACATCGCTGCGGACTCTGAAAAAAAATACATTGAAATCAAATATTTACTAAATAGTTTCCAACAATTGTCAGCTCTTGCTGAGGTGGTGGTGGTCGAGGGTGCAGGCGGCTTTTGCGTGCCGCTGAACGAGGTTGAAACCAGTGCCGATCTCGCACAGCAACTTGCTTTACCCGTGGTGCTGGTGGTGGGCTTGCGCTTAGGTTGTTTGAATCACACCCTGCTCACGCTGGAAGCGATTCACGCGCGCGGCCTCACGCTGGCGGGTTGGGTTGCTAATCATATCGACGCGGCGATGCCGCACGCGGATGCCAATGTGGCGGCGCTGACCGCGCGTATTGATGCGCCGCTGTTGGGGCGCATTGCATTTAACGCGCACGCGGACGCTGCCGACATTGCTCGACAATTGGTCGTGCCGTAGCACCGCATAGCGCGAAAAAGACGCGGCGTCAACGTGGCGTGGCAATCGGTAAGTGTGCCGCAAGTGCGCGAGTAACTGCACGTATTCAAAGGCTTACACGGTTGCCTCGATAGCCCTCATTGTGTTAAATTCGTGCTGTAAATCAGAGGGGCCAGCGTCTGTGTCTGATTCGTATGATTCGTATGATTCGTATACTCCGTATCCTTCCGACGGCGCTGGTCATGCTGGTCATTCAGGGCGCGGTGAATTCCAGTTAGAGACGCGGCGCATCAACTCGTTTAACGCGCGCGGATGCGGGCTGGTGTTTGGCGGTCTCGCGGGTTTTACGCTGGTGGTTGCGGTGGTGTTCGCCGCACTCGGTGCGTGGCTGATTCTGCCATTTGCCGGGTTGGAGGCGATGGCGCTGTACCTGGCGTTCAACTGGGTAACGCGCCATGCCAACGACAGCGAATCGCTGCTGATACGCGGTGACGTGGTGGCATTGGCGGTGCGTGATGAAACACAAGTGCGCCGTTATGAATTTAACCGCTTGTGGGCAAGGGTGGTGGTGGATCAGCGTGCGCGAAGTCTGCGCCTGGCGCTGCGCTCGCACGGGCGTGAAGTCGAAGTAGGCCGCTATCTCGATGCGGACGGCAGGCAAGTGCTGGCGCGGGAACTGAAGTGGCGGTTGAAAGGCGTTTGAGTTGCATACAGGTGAGGTTGCGGTACGAGTGGTGGTAACTATCCGGGGGAAGAATGAGTAACACGCTGGTAAAAATTTGCGCTGCTTTGTCCACGTTTGCAATGATGCTGTTGCTGCCGGCGGTGGCGTTTGCCGAATACAAGCTCAACCTGCAGACGCCGAATAGCGCGCTGGGCACGACCATTTATGATTTGCACTCGATCATTACCTGGATCTGCGTAATCATTTTCGTGGTGGTGTTCGGCTTCATGTTCTACGCGGTGTACGCGCATCGCAAATCCGTCGGTCACAAAGCGGCGAATTTCCATGAGCATTTCTGGGTGGAAGTGGCGTGGACCATCATTCCTTGCATTATCCTGGTGGCCATGGCCGTGCCGGCAACCAAGGCGCTGATTCAGTTGCGCGATACCTCCGAACCCGACATAACCATCAAGGCCACCGGTTATCAGTGGAAATGGGGCTACGACTACCTCAAGGGTGAAGGCGAAGGCATCAGCTTCTACAGCAGCCTGTCCACCCCGCAAGCGCAAATCCATGGCACCGAGCCCAAGGGTGAACACTACCTGCTCGAAACCGATACGGTGGTGGTGGTGCCGGCAGGCAAAAAAGTGCGCGTGCTGGTCACCGCGGCCGACGTGATCCACGCGTGGTGGGTGCCGGCACTCGCGGTGAAGCAGGATGCGGTGCCCGGCTTTATCCGCGACCTTTGGTTCAAGGCCGAGAAACCCGGCATATTCCGCGGTCAATGCGCGGAGCTGTGCGGTAAAGATCACGGCTTCATGCCGATTGTGGTTGAAGTAAAATCCGCCGCCGATTACACCGCGTGGGTGGCCAGCCAAAAAGCCAACATGAAAAAGGCTGCGGTTGCTGAGGCGCCGGACAAGGTGTGGACGCTGGATGAACTCAAAGTCCGTGGCGAAAAAGTGTATGCCACCAACTGCGTGGCGTGTCATCAAGCGAATGGCATGGGCACGCCGCCGGCGTTCCCGCCGCTGTCTGGATCGAAAATTGCTACCGGGCCCAAAGAGGGGCACCTTGCGATGGTGTTGAAGGGCAAAGCGAATACCGCGATGGCATCGTTTGCGCATTTGTCCGATGCAGATATTGCCAGCGTCATTACCTACGAGCGCAACACTTGGGCCAACAAAACCGGCGATATGGTCACTCCGGCCCAAGTGAAAGCTGCGCGTGGCGGTGGTCAAGCTGCTGCCCCGGCGG
>JAYUAH010000505.1:0-1573 GCA_043741415.1 Betaproteobacteria bacterium | reverse complement strand
CGAGTCACCGGCGTCGGTCATCACCGTTACGGCGACCATGCCACGATGCACCGCGCGTTTTAACAATACCCAGCGCGCATCCTGCCAATTGGAGACCGCTTCATCACCGATGCTTGTAATCGTGTCGCCGGCGGCAAACCCTGCCTTCGCCGCTGCGGTTGCCGCGACCGGCGCACTCACCACCGGACGCACACCCGGCACGCCATGCATGAACAATCCCCAATACAACGCGATGGCCAACAGTAAATTCGCGATGGGGCCCGCAAGCACGATAGCAATGCGCTTCCACACCGTCTGCCGGTTGAAGGCGCGCGGCAATTCCGCCGCCGCGACCGGCGCTTCGCGTTCGTCCAGAAACTTGACGTAGCCGCCCAACGGCACTGCCGCCAACACCCATTCGGTACGATCCGCGCCGCGCACCCAGGTGCGCAGCGGCTTGCCGAAGCCCACTGAAAATCGCAACACCTTGACGTTGCACCAGCGTGCGACCCAGTAATGACCCAACTCGTGGATCACGACCAGCACGCCGAGCGCAACTGCAAACGCAAGTATAGTTTGGAGAAAATTTATCATGGCGTGAACCTTATGACCGTGCGGACGCGGCTATTGTTCCCGCGCCGAGGGCGTGGATCGTGCGTCCCATCCATAGACGGGCCCGCTCGCGCGCCTCAAAGTCCAAACGCAGCACATCATCCACGCTGTGCGAGAGCGGCGCCGATACGGCGCCCAGTATGGTCTCGATCAGACGCGGAATATCGAGGTAGCTCAACTCGTGTGCCAGAAAACGTTCCACCGCGATTTCGTTGGCCGCATTGAGTACGGTCGCTGCGCCATTGCCGGCATGCAAAGCCTCGAACGCCAATGCGAGACAGGGAAAACGCCCCCAATCCGGTTTTTCAAAATGCAACGCACCGGTGGCCGCGAGATCGAGAAAATTCACGCCGTTGCTGATGCGCTCGGGATAGGCCAGCGCGTGTGCGATGGGCGTGCGCATATCCGGATTGCCCAATTGTGCAATCACCGAGCCATCCACATATTCCACCAGGGAATGCACAATGCTCTCGGGATGCACCACCACTTCGATGCGTTCGGCGGAAGCGCCGAACAGCCAATGCGCTTCGATGACTTCAAGACCCTTATTCATCATGGTGGCCGAGTCGACTGAAATCTTGCGTCCCATCACCCAGTTCGGATGCGCACACGCCTGATCCGGCGTGATCGTTGCAAACTGCGCCAGGGGCAAGGTGCGAAACGGGCCGCCCGAGGCCGTCAACAAAATGCGACGTACGCCCGCGTGATCGAGGTTGCCTTTGAACGGGCTCGGCAACGATTGAAACACCGCGTTGTGCTCACTATCAATCGGCAACAAAGTTGCACCGTGTGCGCGTACCGTGTTCATGAAAAGTCCGCCGGCAGTGACCAGCGACTCTTTGTTGGCGAGCAGGATTTTCTTGCCGGCAGCGGCAGCCGCCAACGTCGGCCGCAAGCCGGCGATACCGACAATCGCCGCCATCACGGTATCCACATCCGGCAAGCTGGCGACTTTTTCCAGCGCTTCCACGCCGCACAATAC
>JAYUAH010000504.1:0-1573 GCA_043741415.1 Betaproteobacteria bacterium | reverse complement strand
GCGTTCACGAAACAACTGCAGAATGTCGTCGTAATGATCTGCAATCAGATCGGTCACGTACAAGAAGCCCAGCGTGCCGGCGCCGCTGCCGAGTTGCTCGATGCATCGATCCGCGGCCTCGCGCCAATCCGCACCTGGTGCCTGTGCCGTACGAAAGTCACTCATGGCGCCCCCGTCATCTGTGCAGTTATTCGCATTGCGATATTAATATAAATATTTGATTTTAAACAGTTTTTTTAAAATAAGCCTCGCAGCCAAAGACAGCCGCTCGTTGCGCAATTGCCACAGGCATGGTCGTTGACACACAACGCAGCCCCTCGGCATAGTTTTTTTCGTTTAAAATCAATAATGGAAACAAGGTAACCTAAAGTTTTTTGTGAACAGCGCCGCGACTGGGTAAATTTGCCCTACCGCAGCACCCACGGCCCTCTACAAAAGATACCACTTAATCATGCGACTTGTGGTGCAACTTTGAGTAACCCCGCAGCCGGTCCCGCAGTTGCGCCCGCAGTCAAGCGCGTGCTGGTGATCGATGACAGCGAAACCATACGCCGCAGCGCGGAGATTTTTCTGCGCCTGACCGGACTTGAAGTCATTCTGGCCAACGACGGCTTCGATGCACTGGCGAAGATTTGCGACTTCAATCCCGATCTGATTTTGGTGGACATCATGATGCCCAAGGTCGATGGCTATCAACTGTGCCAGATCGTCAAACAAAATCCGGCGTACGCCAAAACGCCGGTGATTATGCTCTCCAGTAAAGACGGCGTGTTCGACCGCGCACGCGGCCGCATCGCCGGATCGGATCAGTACTTGACCAAACCGTTTACGCGTGACGGCTTGCTGGCTGCGGTCAACGCGCAACTGAACCCGGCAGGTGCGGCATGAGCCAAGACGCGCGCAGCAACTTGCTCACGCTGGTGCGGCCGCAGATCGACAGCACACTGGTGCAGGTGGCCGAAGCCGCCGCACGGCATGCGGCAACGCCGGTGGACAACGCCGCGCTCACCACGTGCGTATTGAGCGCCCATCAGGTGAGCGGTGCACTGCGCATGGTGCAGTTCCCCGGCGCCGCACGCTTTGGCAGCGAAATCGAAGCCGCCCTCAAAGCCGTGTTACGCAGCGCGCCCGCCGACCCCGCCGATATCATGATAGCGGGGCGTGCCGCCAACACCCTGCGCGAATACGTCAATGACATCGCAGGCGGCGGCAACGATGTGCCGTTGCGCCTGTTTCCAACGTATCGTGAACTCGCGCGTGTCGCCGGCAATGCCTCGGCGACGGAAAAAGACCTGTTCTTCCCCGAAGCGCACGACAACGCACCGGCGCATGCCAGCCCGCGTCCGATTACACCCACGGTGTTGCCCGCGCTGGTTAAAGATTTACGCTCGCGTTTTCAGCGCGGTCTGCTGGCGTGGCTGAAAGAAAGCAGCAAGTCCGACGGTCCCGCGCAAATGCGCGTGGTGCTCGACCAATTGCACCAGATCGCCGCGCAACTGCCCGAACCGCGCGGCCTGTGGTGGGCCGCGGTGCGGCTGATGGACGGCGTGATTGAGCTCATGCCCAATCCCAA
>JAYUAH010000503.1:0-3991 GCA_043741415.1 Betaproteobacteria bacterium | reverse complement strand
TTTTCATTGTTTTCTCCTGATCATTCCTGCAGCAACAGCGTCTGTTCTTTTTCTTCCCAGGTGCCGTTACTGTCCTGCACGATTTCTTTGAGTTTGATGGCGCCGTCGGACACCGCGACAATGCGGCCGAAATTCTGTCCGAGATAGTTGCCGGCCTTGACCTGGAAAAGATTGTTATCCGGTGTTTTTACCAAGCCGAAGAATTCTTTTTGCTTTAACACGCCGACCATTTTCAGGGCCTCGAGCGGGTAAGCTTCCAGGGGTTCACGGCGGCGATTGGGATCGGGCTGGATGCCGCCGGCCTGAGCGGTATTTTTCGGCGGCTCGATCTTGCGCGGCTTGAAAGGATCGGTCAGGTCGAATGCCGCATACTCGATCGGCGCATAGGGCTTGACCTCGGGCAGTGGCGGAATACGCCCGCGCGGCAGGTCGTCCTGCTCTTTCACCCACTTACGCAGGTCCGCGTGTTTCTCGCTGCTGCAGCCTACCAGCAACGCACATACGATCAACGGAGGAATCAGATAGTTACGCATCATTTTTTCGGTGGCGCGCCTTTTTTAGCACTGGCGGCTGCCGCGGCTCTCCTTTTTTCGGCGACCTCGGCCTCGTCCAGGTAGCGATAGGTCATGGCCGTCGCGTCCATGGACAATGAGTCTTTGGGCGCGCCCGTGATGCTGATGTCGTTCAGCGTCACAATGCGTGACAGCTTGCCGATGTCGCCCGCGAACGCACCAATGTCGTGATAGTTGCCGGTCACCCGGATGGTAATCGGCAGCTCCGCATAGAAATCCTTGACGGTTTCAGAAGCCGCCGGCTTGAACAACTCGAACTGTAATCCGCGTCCCAGGCCGGCCTGATTGATGTCGGTGAGCAGCGCATCCATCTCGGATTTTCCGGGCAACTGCTTGAGCAGGGCGCCGAATTGCTTTCCGATATCATCCAACTGCTTGCGATACGCCGGCAGATTCACCGCGACTTTCTTTTTATCGGTGAAGGTGGTTTTCAGTTGCTCGGTTTTTGCGCGTTCGGAATCGATCTGCGCCCACTGATCGCTCCACAGAAAATAGTACGCAGCCACGATCATCAGCAGTAACAATATCAACAGCACGCCGAGCTTGGGCAGCAGCGGCCACGACCCCATTTTTTTCGGGTCCAGTCTTCGCAGTTCATCCAGCGTCATGGCGGATTATCCTTTCCCGGCGGGCTTCGGTCGTACGATTTCGACGTTCATGGTGAATTCATTCGCGCGCGTTGTGCCTTGCGGTAGCGATTTGATTTCCACCAGTGCCGGGGTGCCCAGTTTTTGCGACGCTTCCAGGTTGCGCATCAGCGTCGATACCCGTGCCTGTGATTGCGTCACCCCGTTGATCACCACTTTTGCGTCCGTCTGGCGAACAGAGCGCAGATACATGCCGTCCGGCAATTGCCGCACCAATTGATCCAGCAAGTTGACGGTTTCGGAACGATTGCTTTGCAGCGTCTCCACCACTTGTTTTCTCGCCAGCAACGAGGCGGTCTGTTCCTTAAGGCGGGTGATTTCCTCAATTTCCTTGTCGACCTTGGCGATTTCTTCGGTCAAATACTTGTTACCCCCTACATGCTCTTCGTAAACCTTGTCCAAGTAAAAATAGACGCCATAAGCGAGCGCGGCGCCGACTAAGGCCACCAAGGCGAGCGCCATGACGAACTGTTGCTGCTCTTGCTTGCGCCGGATCTCGCGGTGCGGCAATAAGTTGACGCGCATCATGAATCGAATCTCCGCATGGCCAGACCACAGGCGACCATCAGCGACGGCGCGTCCTGTTGCAGGTTTTTAGGCCGGACTTTGGACGACAGCGCCATATTGGCGAACGGATTAGCTATGAGGGTGTTGACTTGCGTGCGCCGGGCGACCACCGCATCGACGCCGGCCAGCGCCGCACAGCCGCCGGACAGCACGATATGATTAACCTGATTGTATTGGGTCGAGGTAAAAAAGAACTGCAGCGCGCGCGCCACTTCCAGCCCGAAGGTTTCCAGGAACGGGTTCAGCACATCGGTTTCGTAGTTGTCGGGCAAGCCGCCGGAACGTTTGGCGACTTCTGCTTCCTCGCGCGACAGACCGAATTTGTCCTGGATTTCCTGCGTCAATTGCCCACCGCCGAACGGCTGCTCACGCAGGTAGATGGACTGGCCGTTGCGCAGCACATTGACCGTGGTGAAGGTCGCGCCCACGTCCACAATAGCGATATTCTGGTCGACGCCCTTGTTCGGAAACTGCGATTCGATCAATTCATAGGCGGCTTGCGCGGCGAGCAGATCAACGTCCACCACGGTCGCCTTGAGTCCGGCGACCTCAGTGGCAGCGACGCGGTCTTCAACCTTTTCCTTGCGTGAGGCGGCAATCAGCACCTCGATGTCTTCCGAATCTCCGGGCGCCGGACCGATCACCTGAAAGTCCAGGTTGACCTCGTCCAGCGAAAACGGAATATATTGATTGGCTTCGGTTTCGACTTGAACTTCTATTTCTTCTTCGGTCAAACCCGCAGGCACGAGTATTTTTTTGGTAATGACGGCTGCATTGGGCAGCGCGAGCGCCACGTTTTTGATACTGCTGCCCAAACGGTTGTGGCAGCGCTTGATGGCTTCCCCGACCGCATCGAGGTTGTTGATATTGCCTTCCACCACCGAATCGCGAGGCAACGGCTCGATCGCGTAACGCTCGATGCGATACATCTTGTTGCCGGAGTCCGATAGCTCCACCATTTTCACGGCGGACGTACTGATGTCCATGCCGATTAGCGCTGGCTGCTTGGCCTGGAACATGTGCTCCAGAGCATCGCGCACGGCAGAGAATTTGAACTTAGGTAGCGGCATATAAGCGTTTTCGCAGACAGATCACTTTAATTATGCAACGTAACTCACTTTGTTTATGTGACATTTGTCACGTACCGCGCCCTCTGCTGCATTCGTTCGCAATCACATTCTGAGATATAGTGTAGCTTGTCCGAAATGGCGTAGATAGTATTCAAGTGCAATATAAACAAAAGCGGCTAAGTGCCGGAATTTTCTCAAGATATAGTTCAGAAAGCCACCGCTAAATGTCTGCTCGCTGGTTGGTGTATCCGCTATTACTAGTGGTTGTAGGTATTTTCGCAACAGCGCTGCTGGTTGCCTTTGCCGCAGCCATGATTTGGCCGACTTTACCGTCGCTGGAAGTCCTAACGGACTACCGGCCCAAGGTGCCGTTAAGAGTCTACAGTGCGGACGGAAAGCTCATCGGCGAGTTCGGCGAGGAACGCCGATCGGTGGTGGCTATACAAGCGGTGCCCAAGTCCATGGTCGACGCCATCCTGGCAGCGGAAGACGAGCGCTACTTTCATCACAAAGGCGTCGATTACCTTGGCGTAGCGCGTGCGGCCGTCGCCAACTTTACCCAAATCGGGCCCAAGCAAGGCGCCTCGACCATCACCATGCAAGTGGCGCGCAATTTCTTTCTGACGCGCGAAAAAACCCTGACGCGCAAAATTAACGAAATCCTGCTCGCGTTCAAGATCGAAATGAGCTTGTCCAAAGAGCAGATCCTCGAGCTCTATATCAACCAGATTTACCTCGGCCAGCGCGCCTACGGTTTTGCCTCTGCTGCGCGCATTTACTATGGCAAAACGCTGGATCAACTATCGCTCGGCGAGACCGCCATGCTCGCCGGCCTGCCCAAGGCGCCATCGAGCTTTAATCCGGTGGCCAACCCGGCGCGTGCCAAACTGCGCCAGCAATATGTGCTGCGCCGCATGCGTGAAATGAACGTGATCAGCGCCGAGCAACAAACCGATGCCGACAGGCAGCCGGTGGCGATCAAAAACGAACTCAATGAATTTGCCACCAAGGCCGAATACGTCGCCGAGATGGTGCGCCAGGCCATGTATGAGCGCTACAAGGAAGATGCCTATGCCATGGGGCTCAAAGTCACGACCACGCTGCTGGTCAACCACCAAAATGCCGCCAATGCCGC
>JAYUAH010000502.1:0-3993 GCA_043741415.1 Betaproteobacteria bacterium | reverse complement strand
GTGGCCGATTGTCCGCCCATGTTGGAGCAACCCATCACGCCTTGCAGCACCAGCACATCGCCGGGTTCGGCGAGATTGTGCGCTTCGGTTTCACCCTGCGTGTTGATTTTCTCCTGCGCGGCTTTGTGGATTTGCACATCGCGTGCGATGTTGCGCACCGTCATCGCCGGGCCGATCACGCGTTGGCCAGGATTGACCGGCGGCAACTGGTACGCGGGGATGATCGCGACGATGCCGAGTTCATCACACGCATCCGAAATGGTGCCAGTGAGATCGACCATCGCTTTGAACGCGTCGATCACGGCTTTGGACGGGCGCGGGATGTCGAGCATGCGGATGGCTTCGCGAGGCAGGCGTCCGAGCGTGGTCTTTTGTACGGGCGGCGGCATGAAAGCTCCAGTGGAGGAAAAGGCGGGAAAGACCCATTCTAGGGACGTGCGGCGTATTGCGTCAATGCGCGCTATCCGCTATCGTGCGCACTCTCTTTTTGATGGGCATACCATGGCAACTCCAAAACGCGGCATGCGCAAAGGCCTCACGGCTTACGGCGACGAAGAATTTTCCCTGTTTTTGCGCAAGGCCTTTGTCAAGGCCATGGGCTACACCGACGAGGCGCTGGACCGGCCCATCGTCGGTATCACCAATACTTTCAGCGGCTTTAACGCCTGCCATCGCAATGTGCCGGAGCTGATCGAAGCAGTGAAGCGCGGCGTGATGCTCGCTGGCGGGCTGCCGGTGGAGTTTCCGACGATTACGCTGCATGAATCGTTTGCGTATCCGACCAGCATGTATTTGCGCAACCTGATGTCCATCGACACCGAAGAAATGATACGCGGCCAGCCGGTAGATTCCGTGGTGCTGATCGGTGGTTGCGATAAAACCGTGCCTGCGTTGCTGATGGGCGCGGCCAGTGCCAACGTACCCGCGATCATGCTCGTCACTGGGCCGATGATTACCGGCGATCACAAGGGGGAGCGTTTGGGCGCATGCACCGATTGCCGCCGCTTCTGGGGTAAGTATCGCGCAGGCGAAATCTCCGAGCAGGAAATCGGCGAAATCAATAACAAGCTCGCACCGTCCGCAGGCACCTGCATGGTGATGGGCACGGCCAGTACCATGGCGCTGTGCACCGAAGCGATGGGCATGATGCTGCCCGGCGGCGCGTGCACACCGGCGGTGATGGCGGATCGGTTGCGTCACGCGGAAGCCAGCGGCGCGCGCGCAGTGGCGATGGCGAAAGAAAAATTGACACCCGATAAAATCATGACACCCGAAGCGTTCGAGAACGCGCTGACGGTGCTGCTGGCGGTGGGTGGATCGACCAACGCGATTGTGCATTTGACGGCGATGGCAGGGCGCCTGGGTATCAAGATCGATCTCGATGGCTTCGACAAAATGGGGCGCGAGACGCCGGTGCTGGTGGACTTGAAGCCCACGGGCCAGCACTACATGGAGGATTTGGAAAAGGCGGGGGGCTTGGTGGTGATCCTGCGTGAAATTCGCAAGCTGTTGAATCTCGATGCGTTGACGGTAACCGGCGACACACTCGGCGAAAACATCAAGGCCGCGGCGCCGGGTTGGAAGCAGGATGTGGTGCGCCCGTTCAATAATCCGATATTCAAAGGCGGCAGCATCGCCGTGCTGCGCGGCAATCTCGCGCCCGCAGGCGCGATCATCAAGCAAGCGGCGGCGAGCCCGAAGCTGATGCAGCACACGGGGCGCGCAGTGGTGTTTGAATCGCTGGAAGATTTGGCCAACCGCATCGATGATCCCAAGCTCGACGTAAAAGAAGACGATATCCTGGTGATGCAAAACGCCGGACCGAAAGGCGCGCCGGGCATGCCGGAGGCGGGCTATATCCCGATTCCGAAAAAGCTCGCGCAAAAGGGTCTGAAAGACATGGTGCGCATATCGGATGCGCGTATGAGCGGCACTGCGTTCGGCGCGATTGTGTTGCATGTCACGCCGGAATCCGCGCTCGGCGGCCCGCTGGCGCTGGTGCAAACCGGCGACAGGATCAAACTCGATGTCCCCGCGCGCAAGCTGGAGCTGCTGGTGTCGGACGAAGAACTCGAAGCGCGGCGCAAGTTGTGGAAGAAGCCGCGCGCGCGCAAAGAAGATGTGCGCGGCTATCGTAAGCTCTTCATGGAAACGGTGACGCAGGCCGATAGCGGATGTGACTTCGATTTTCTGATGCCGGAGAGTACAATCAGCGTCCCGCGTTAGGTTGGCATTGAGAAAAAAAATATGGCCCGCACCAGCACGTCTAAAAAGAAGACTACCAAGAAACCCACGCGTCGTTTCGTCGTGCGCAAATCCGGTATCCATGGCCGCGGTGTTTTTGCGCTGGTGGATATACCCAAAGGCACAAGGCTCATCGAGTATCTGGGTGAGCGCATGTCGCACAAAGAAGCCGACCGGCGCTATGGTGATATGCACGACGGCAGCGCGCATACTATGCTGTTCGCCGCCAATGATGAAGTGGTGATCGACGCCACTAAATGGGGTAGCTCCGCGCGCTGGATCAACCACTCCTGCGGGCCGAATTGTGAAGCGGTCGAAGAAGAAGGCCGCGTCTACATCGAAACGCGGCGTGCGATTAAGGCCGGTGCCGAACTGGGTTACGACTACGAACTCATCGTCGAAGGCCGGCAGACCGAGAAGCTGAAACGCGAGCACGCATGTTGCTGCGGCGCTCGCACGTGCCGCGGTACCCTGCTGGGGAAAAAGCGCTGAGCTTCTGACGAGCGGTTTATAAGCGCTTCATTACCAGCCACACCGCAATAAACACAACGCCGACCAGCGCCCAGCGCAACGACATGAGTATTTCCATGAAGGTCGGGTTGGCCAGGCCGGACCAGACTTGGACCTGAACGGATTCAAAGTTTATATTTTTTGCGTTGACCAAGGCGAGCGAGAGCGCCGTCTCGCGGTCGTCTTTGAAGCTGTTGGGCGACGCTGCGGTGAGCGTCACCCGCTGGCCTGCCCTGACGCCAGTCTTTGACAGACCCGCAATCACGTCGAGCCGGGTCGCACCATCGCCCATCCCCCAGCCCTTCTGCCACAGCGTGACCATGTCGCCATCCGCGAGCGCGACACCGGTAATGGTTACGGCAACGGTGTAAGGGTTCGACTTCGCGGTCACCTTCAGTGGCGGTCCATTCCAGGTTTCGGTATCCGCCATTAAAACGTTTTCGACGGCGGACGAGCCCTTATCCGCTTTCGATGGCTTGAACGCCGCAAATTTTTCAATGGCTTCTTTCGGCAGATTGTATTCGGCGGCGAGCGTTTTGCCAAATTTGGGGCTACTGGCCGCGACAGCGGGCATCACGGAAAAACACAGCGTGAGCCAACCAAAAATCGCCGCAATCAATGCAGGATACGGAACGCGTTGGGATTGCATTTTTATAATCCACACTCGGGTTTGATGGAAGGTCAGTCAATGGCTTGGTGTGCCTGTACTGTATGCCTGAATGTGACGGGGCGTCAATGACGAACTATTTGTTTGTCATAGTTTTCAAGGGCATCCGCCCCGATTTTCAATGTCAGCGCGAGGTGGTGTAGTCTACGGGCCATGGTGACGTTTCAGACCACAATCAACACCCAGCCCGGCGGCCTGGCGCGCGTGCACGAGATGGTGTCTGCGCTGGAGCGCGCGCGTGGTTTGCCCGCGGGTGTGGTGTTCGACATCAACGTCGTGCTCGACGAGATCATCAGCAACATTCTCAAATACAGTTACGCCGATGCGTGCACGCATGAGATTCGCATTCAGCTTTCGGCGACGGATACGGCGGTTGAAATCGGCATCGAGGATGACGGTGCGCCGTTTGATCCTTTAACCGCGCCGGAACCGGATTTGCGTCTGCCGCTGGCTGAACGAGCGCTCGGCGGCTTGGGGCTGCATTTCGTGCGCCAGTTGATGGATGAGGTGAAATACAAACGCGAAAACAATCGTAACTATTTGTTTTTAAACAAAAAAATAACACCGCGAGC
>JAYUAH010000501.1:0-3994 GCA_043741415.1 Betaproteobacteria bacterium | reverse complement strand
AACCACGAAATCATGGTGCGCGGCACTTTCGCCAATATCCGATTGCGCAACCTCATCACGCCCGGCATCGAAGGCGGCGTCACCGTGCATCAACCGAGTGGCGAGATCATGAGCATCTACGATGCCGCGATGCGGTACGCCACCGGGAACACGCCGCTGATCGTCATCGCTGGCGAAGAGTACGGCACCGGTAGCGCACGCGACTGGGCCGCCAAAGGCACGCGTCTGTTGGGTGTGCGCGTGGTGATCGCGAATTCATTTGAGCGCATCCACCGCAGCAATCTTGTGCGCATGGGCGTGGTGCCGTGCCAGTTGCCCGCGGACGTGAGCGTGGCCACGCTGGGCTTGACCGGCAATGAAACCTACGACGTGCTGGGGTTAAACGACACGGCCACGCCGCGCCAAGCCGTGACGCTGATTATCCACTACGGCGATGGGCGCAAGGAAACCATCACGCTAGTCTTGCGCCTCGATACGCAAGCCGAGATCGAATACGTGAAGCGCGGCGGGATTTTGCCCTATGTATTGGAAGGGCTGGCGGCGTGAACGCGCGCTACGGCTGAACACGCCCGGCTGCGGTAACGGTGTTCTCCACCAGCATTGCCACCGTCATCGGTCCTACCCCGCCCGGCACCGGGGTAATCCAGCCGGCGACTTGCTGCACTTCGGCAAACGCGACGTCACCGACGATCTTGCCGCTTGGCAAGCGATTGATACCGACATCGATCACGGCGGCGCCCGGCTTCACCATATCGCGAGTGATCAAGTCCGCCTTGCCGGTTGCCACCACCAATATGTCCGCCAGACGGGTAATCGCCCCCAGATCGGGCGTGCGTGAGTTGCACACGGTAACCGTAGCGCCGCGCGCGATCAGCAAAAGCGCCATCGGCTTGCCGACGATGTTGCTGCGTCCCACCACCACCGCGTGGCGCCCTTCAAGGGGCACGTTCGCGCTGTCGAGTATGGCCAGCGCGGCACACGGCGTGCAGGGCACGATGCCATTCGTAACACTTCCGCCTTCAACCAACGCACCCAGGTTCTGCCAATTGAAACCATCCACGTCTTTCGCCACCGCAATCGCCTGCGAAATGCGCCGCGCATCAAGGTGCCTGGGCAGCGGCAACTGCACAATAATGCCGTGCACCACCGCATCGTTGTTGAGCCGGCTGATGAGATGCAGCACATCGCTTTCCGTCGCGGTCGCGGGCAAATCGTGGTGTATGGAATTCACCCCCGCTTCTGCACAGGCCTTGGCTTTGTTGCGGATGTAAATGCGTGAGGCAGCATCTTCACCCACTTGCACAGTCGCTAAACCGGGCTGCACGCCACGCGTCTGAAGTGATGTAACTATTTGTTTTAATTGAGTTATTTTTTGACGCGCCAAGGCGGCGCCGTCGATCAATTGTGCGGTCATGACGGGTCGTGCTCCCGAGAAACTACGCGCGCTACTTGCGTGGCAGCGCCGGTGACTGCGCGGACGGAATGCGCTGTCCGCGTTCCAGCACCTGAAAAAATATTTCGTCCTGTTTGATCATGCCCAGTTCGCTGCGCGCGCGCTCTTCAATCGCTTCGAAGCCTTGCTTGAGATCACGCACCTCGGCATCGAGTATCAGGTTGCGCGATTGCAGTTTGGCGTTTTGCTCGCGTTGCGATTTGATTTGCTGATCCACTTCCCACACGCGAAACCAACTGCCTTTGCCCAGCCATAACGGATACTGTATCAGCGCTATCAGCGCCACCAGCGCGAGGCTGAGTGACTTCATGGGCAGCGGTTATTTGATTTGGTAGAACGCGTAGCGTCCGGGGTAACTCGCGGCATCGCCGAGGTCTTCTTCGATGCGCAGCAACTGGTTGTACTTCGCCAAGCGGTCGGAGCGCGACAGCGAGCCGGTTTTGATTTGCAACGCGTTGGTGGCGACTGCTATATCCGCAATGGTGGTGTCTTCGGTTTCACCGGAGCGATGCGACACCACCGCGGTGTAGCGCGCGCGCTTGGCCATTTCAATCGCGGCCAGCGTTTCGGTCAGTGTGCCGATTTGGTTGACCTTGATCAGCACTGAATTGGCGATACCCTGCTCGATACCTTGCCGGATGTAGCGCGTGTTGGTCACAAACAAATCGTCGCCGACCAACTGCACACGGTCGCCCAGCCGCTGCGTGAGCAGCTTCCAGCCGTCCCAGTCGCTCTCGGCCATGCCGTCTTCGATGCTGATGATCGGGTATTTATCCACCCACGCCGCCAGATAATCCACCAGCTCGGCGGATTTCATCGTAGCGCCTTCGGAGGCCAGCGTGTATTCGCCGTCCACATAAAATTCCGAACTCGCGCAATCCAATGCCAGCGCAATATCTTCGCCGGGTCGATAGCCCGCAGCTTCAATCGCCTCGATCACGAATTTAATCGCTGCCTCGTGTTTCGGCAGCCTCGGTGCAAAACCGCCTTCGTCACCCACGGCCGTGGAAAAACCGCGATCATGCAACAACTTTTTCAGCGTCTGAAATACTTCAGCACCGTAGCGCAGCGCCTCTTTGAAGGTGGGCGCGCCCAGCGGGATGATCATGAATTCCTGCATGTCGAGACCATTGTCCGCATGCACGCCGCCGTTGATCACGTTCATCATCGGTACCGGCATGGCCATCGGCCCGGCGCCGCCGAGGTAGCGATGCAGCGGCAAGCCGGATTCTTCAGCCGCCGCCTTGGCCACCGCCATCGACACCGCGAGTATGGCGTTCGCGCCCAGCCGCGATTTGTTCTCGGTGCCATCGAGGTCGTTCAGCGTTTTGTCGACAAAGCCTTGCTCGGTGGCATCGACACCAATGATGGCTTCGCAAATTTCGGTATTGACGTTCTCTACCGCTTTCATCACGCCCTTGCCGCCGTAACGCGCTTTATCCCCGTCACGCAACTCGATCGCCTCACGGCTGCCGGTCGATGCACCCGACGGCGCTGCGGCACGGCCCATCACACCAGATTCCAGCAATACATCTGCTTCGACCGTGGGATTGCCCCTTGAATCGAGGATTTCTCGTGCGATGACGTCGACGATTGCGCTCATATTATTTTCCTACCTGATAGTGATAGTGTTGATTTTAGATCACCAGATTTTCCGCAAATCCCGCCTGCTTGGTGAGCGTATCCAGTTGTTTTAGTGTTTGCAGCAAGACCTTCATATGTTGCAACGGCCACGCATTCGGGCCATCCGACAACGCTTTCTCGGGATTCGGATGCGTCTCCATAAAAACACCAGCAATACCGGTGGCCACCGCCGCCCGTGCCAGCACCGGCACGAATTGGCGCTCGCCGCCACTGGCATGGCCCTGCCCACCCGGCAATTGCACCGAATGCGTCGCATCAAAAATGACCGGACAGCCGGTGTCGCGCATCACCATCAGCGAGCGCATGTCGGAAATCAAATTGTTGTAACCGAAGGTCGCGCCCCGTTCGCACACCATGATGTTATCGGTATTGCTGGCACTGCGCGCTTTATCGACGACGTTTTTCATATCGGCCGGCGCCAGGAACTGGCCCTTCTTAATATTCACCGGCTTGCCGGCGTTAGCCACCGCGCAAATAAAATCAGTCTGCCGGCACAAAAAGGCCGGCGTTTGCAGCACATCCACCACCGACGCCACGCCACTGATGTCATCTTTATCGTGTACATCGGTGAGCACCGGCACGCCGATTTGCGTGCGCACGTCGGCGAGAATTTCGAGCCCCTTATCCATGCCCAGGCCGCGAAACGATTTAATCGAACTGCGATTGGCTTTGTCGTAAGATGCCTTAAAAATAAAAGGCACACCGACTTCAGCGCAAATGGACTTAAGCGTGCCGGCCACATCCATGGCCAGTTGGCGCGACTCGACCACACAGGGGCCGGCGATCAAAAACAGCGGTTTGTCGAGGCCAACATCAAATCCACACAACTTCATGGCGAGCGCCTCAGGCGATATTCTTCAATGGCACCGACTCGGCCGGCACTGCAGCGCCGGATTT
>JAYUAH010000500.1:0-3994 GCA_043741415.1 Betaproteobacteria bacterium | reverse complement strand
CGGCGGATTTCAAACGCGTCTTCGAGCGTTTTGAGTCCGGGCGCGTGTGCGGCCCACGCGTCGTTGCCAAAGTAGCTGTGGGTAGCGCCGGCTGCGACGATCAGATGATCGTAGGCGATGTCGCTCGCGGCATCGACACGCACGCTGCGATGGGCGGTGTCGATGGCGGTGACTTCGCCCATCAGCACCGTCACATTCTTCTGTGTGCGAAAAATATGGCGGATTGGTGCGGCGATCGAGGGCGCCGACAGGCCGGCGGTGGCGACCTGATAGAGCAGGGGCTGAAACAAATGATGATTGCAGCGGTCGATCACCGTCACCTGCACTGCCTGACCTGCCAGCGCCTTGGCGGCTTCGAGGCCGCCGAAGCCGCAGCCGATGATGACGATATGCGGAAGTGATTGCGGATTCATAGTGTTCAGTGTGGCGCTGATGCGATAATACGGGACAGTCACAGCCAGGCGCAATCATGACCCCGATACCCGATGAACTGAAACCCGGCCTCAAAGCCACTGTTGAAATCGTGGTCGGCACACGCGACACTGCCGCGCATGTGGGCAGCGGAAAAATCGGTGTGCTGGCGACGCCGATCCTGGTGACGCTGTTGGAAACGGCGGCGCTGCAAGCGGTGGAGGAGTTCATGCAGCCTGGGCAACAGACCGTCGGCACGCGGCTGGATATTTCGCATACGGCAGCGACACCGGTGGGCATGCGCGTGTTTGCGCATGCGGAATTGGTCAGCGTGGACGGCCGCAAACTCACCTTCAAGCTGCACGCCGAAGACGAGGTTGAGCCCATCGCGGGCGGCGTGCACGAGCGGCTGATTATCAGTGTCGATCGTTTTGATCAGCGCATGCAAAAGAAGCTTGAGTTGCGCAGCGGTTCAGACTAAATTGAATAAAATCAAATACTTATAAATTATTTTTGGATGTAGGCAGGATTTTTTCAACGGGGCCTTTTATTAGTTGAGCCGGAGGGACTGTGAAACGATTACTCGTGTTGCTGTTGATCATGTTGCCGGCTGCGTGCGAGAGCCCCCTACGCACACCCACGCCCACGGCCGGCGCACCGCCGTCGGCGCGTAGCGATGCGTTGGTGGAACGCGCGGTGGCAGCACTCGGCGGCGTGGAGGCGCTGCGTGCGCTGCGCACCGCGTCGATCAAAGGCACGGCCAAGCACTGGGAGCCGGAACAATCGCAGGCGCCCGGCGGCGAGCCGCGCTTTGCCGCTGATGCGAATTTCGAGCTCACACTGGATTTTGTCAACCAACGCGCGCGCACCGATTGGGTGAAAAATTTTGCGTATCCCTCGCCGCGCTCGTTTCGTTACACCGAGATCGTCAGCACCGACGCGGGCTATGTGGTCGGCATCGATTCCAATGGCCGCAATGCGCAGAGCCTGCAGTCGAATCCGCCGGCGCACAGCATGTCGGGTTTGCGTCTCGCCACGGCGTTGCGCGAGTTGCGGCGCGCGTCACCGGCGTTGCTGCTGGAGCTGCACAGCAATCCGGGACGGGTGAATCGCATCGCGAATGTGGCGGTGGGCAATGTGTCGTATCCGGCGGTGTCGTACTACGTCGCCAATCATAACTACATCGTCATGTTCGATGCGCAAACGGGTTTGCCGGCGCGCGTGCGCACGCCGGATTTCGACAATATGTGGGGCGATGTGAATTTCGATCTGGTGTTGGCGGAGTGGCAGCCGCTGGCCGGCGTGCGCGTGGCGACCAGTCAGCGTTATGAAATGAATGGACGCGTGGTGGCCGACGTGCGCTTCACGCAGATGGTGCCGAATCCCAACCTGAACCCGGCGGGCCTGTCGATACCGGAGAGTGTGCGTGCTACTGCCGCCAAGCCGGCGCTGGGCAGCGTGCCTTATCAATGGGTGATTCGCCGCCAGTTTATCGGCACCTATCTTGATTCCGACAATGCGAGCTACGACACGCTGGCGGTTCCGGGTCTTCGGCTCAATGAACTCGCGCCGGGTGTGCAGCATGTGGTGGGCGGCTCGCACAACGCGCTGGTGGTCGAGATGCGCGACTACCTGATCGTGTTCGACGCACCGGTGTCCGACTGGCAATCGAACTGGACGATACGCGCCGCGCAAACGCGCTACGGCGCGAAGCCGGTGCGCTACCTCGTACTCACCCATCATCACATGGATCACGCGGGCGGACTGCGCACCTACCTCGCGCAAGGGGCCACGCTGGTGGTGGGCCGCGGCACTACGGTGCATTATCGCCGCGTGCTCGCTGCACCCACCACGCGCAACCCGGACCTCGCCTCTTTGGATTTCTCGCGCGCCAATATGATTGAAGTCGCGGAGCGTTACGTGATGAGCGACGGCAAGCGCGAAGTGTCGGCGCACGCTGCGATCAATCCGCATGTCGAAGGCATGCTGATCGGTTATGTGGCGGACGTGCGCATCGGCTTTGTGGTCGACATCTGGAGTCCGGGTGCGGCGCCGTTGCCGAACCAGATCAACCCGCCGCTGGCGGCATTGGTCAATGCCACACGGCGTGCGGGCATTTCGCCGTTGCGCTTCGCGGGCGGCCACGGCAGCTCGGGCGAGTACGCGCCGTTGGCTGGTCTGGCCGCGCAGCGCCCGTAGTTCACAGTCGGTGATGACGTGATGACCACGAAATCAAAAAAGCCGGCTCGGTCAAGCAAAGCGAAACCCGCTTTGCATACTGCTGCTGCGATACGCCGGATGAAGGAAGATCGGTTCATACACTTTCTGAATCCCGGCGCGATACGCTACACGCGCTCGCTGGGCGACGCGTCTGGCCTGCAAACCATAGGTGTGCATCTGGTGCGTCTGAAGCAGGGCGATGAGAGTACGGAGTATCACTTTCATCATCAGGATGAAGAGTGGGTGTACATCCTGTCGGGCAAAGGCATCGCCGAGATCGGCAGCAAAAAATATAAAATCGGCGCCGGTGATTTCATGGGTTTTGTTGCGGCCTCACAGCCGCACGCCATGACCAATCCCAACAAAACGGATCTGCTGTACCTGGTCGGCGGCAACCGCTGCCCGCTCGACGTGTGCGATTACCCGCGCATCAACAAACGGCGCTATCGCATGAACGGCGATAACGTGTATCTTGATCTTGCGGCGCTGTCACCGCTAACGCCGGTGAAGCGTCGCTTAACTGGAGTCCGAAGATGAAACGCAAATCATGGATCGCCACCGCTGTAGCGTTGGCGTGTGCAGTAGGCCCGTTGCAATCGGCCGCGCAGCAGACCTACAAGCAGTTGCCGGTGACGGTGGAAGCGTATGTGAAACCGTTTCCGCCGCTGCGCATCATCGGCAATTTGTATTACGTGGGCACCTATGATTTGGCGGTGTATTTGATCACCACCTCCGCTGGCAACATCCTCATCAATACCGGTGTCAACGATTCGGTGGCGCCGATCCGCGCCAATATCGAGAAGCTGGGCTTCAAGTTTTCCGATATCAAACTGCTGCTCGCCACGCACGGCCATTGGGATCATGTCGCCGGCATGGCGGAAATCAAGCGGCTCACCGGCGCCAAAATGCTGATGCACGAGGAAGACACGCCGCTGGTGGAAAGCGGCGGCAGCCTCGACTACCGTTTTCCGCAGGGCCGCGGCCCGGTGTTTGAGCCGGTGAAAGTCGATCAGCAACTGAAAGAAGGCGACAAAATCCGCCTCGGCGATGTTGAGCTAACGGCGATACATCATCCGGGCCACACCAAGGGCTCAACCAGTTTTACCTACACCGCGAAGGATGGCGCGCGCGACTACAAAGTGTTAATCGTGAACATGGGCTCGATTAATCCCGGCGTGATGGTCACCGGCATGCCGGCGTTTCCCAATATTACCGATGCGTATTCCACCACCTTGAAGCGCCAAAAAGCCTTGCAGCCGGAAGTGTGGGTGTCGTCGCACGCGGGGCATTTTAATTTGCATCAGAAATACAAACCGGGTGATGCGTATGATCCGAAGCGTTTTGTCGATCCGGATGGCTTCCA
>JAYUAH010000499.1:0-1575 GCA_043741415.1 Betaproteobacteria bacterium | reverse complement strand
TTTCGCGAGCGCATCGTGCGGTTGGGCGATACGTCCGCCGAAGGCTTGCGCGAAAAAGTGCTGTTCGTGGCGAGCGAGATGGAGCGCCGCCTTGGCTTGCTCGGTTTCAGTTGGGCGGATGCGCTCAACACGCAGGCCTACACCGTGCAGAATATCGGGCATCTGGTGGGTGAAGTGCTTGCCGCGCGCGGCGCCGGTGGTACAGGTTCGAGCGGACTCACCTGGCACTACGCGCGGCCGCCGGTGCTTGATCTGGAATTTGAAATGGACGTGCGCGCCGCGGCGCGTGAATTGAACCTCTAATTTTTTAAGGGAGAACGCATGAAACAACTTACCAGCAATGTATGGGTCGAAACACAAATCCGCGGCTGCAATCACGGCTTTGTCACCACCAGCGACGGCGTCGTGCTGATCGACACGCCGCACAAGCCGAGCGACGCGGTGAAGCTCAAAGCCGAGATCGCCAAACACGGCAAGCTGCGCTACATCATCAACACCGAGCCGCACGGCGACCACTGGACCGGCAACGCATTCTTCGACGTGCCGGTGATCGCGCACGAAGGCGTGCGCGCGCGCATCCTCGGCACGGATATCGCGGCGCATGTGGCGCGCGTGTCGGCCTTCGGTCCCGAAGAGCCGGGCCTGCTCGCCGGTTACAAGCCGAATGCGCCGATCATTACCTTCAAGAACGGAATGACTATACACGTGGGCAATCACACCTTCGAGATGATCCACATGCCCGGCCACACTATGTCTCAGGCGGCGATTTGCGTGAAGGAAGAAGGCGTGGTGTTCACCAGCGATAACATCTTCCACAAAGTGCAGACCTGGCTGCAGGAGGCCAACCCCGATCTGTGGCTGATGTCGCTGGAGTCGCTGCGCAAACTGAAGGAAGAAATTTTTGTGCCGGGCCACGGCGCGATTTGCGGCAAGGCATATTTGAATGAACAAGGTGCGTTCATACAGGAGTGGAAAGCGTACGTGCGAGACGCCATTGAGCGCGGCATGACGCGCGACGAAGCCATTGTGCGCCTCACCGCGATGACCGATCGCTACCCGATGGATATCGGTCAAGACGGCATGTCGCCCGCGGTGCAAAAAATGAATGTGGGCAATCTTTATAATTATTTGACGGGCGCGGTCGCGTAAGTGACAGACGCTGTCGCGGCCAGCCGCGTGCTGTGGGGTGTAGGCACCTCGCGCACGCTGCGCGCGCACTGGATGTTGGCGGAGCTGGATCTGCCGTATGAACGCCGGCCGATTACCTCGCGCTCGGGCGAGACGCTCACACCCGAATACACGCGCATCAATCCCAGCCAGAAAATTCCCACGCTGCAGGAAGGCGATTTTTTCCTGAGTGAGAGCGCGGCCATCGTCAACTATCTGGCCACCACCTACGGCGCGGCGCGCAAGCTGTGTCCGCCGACAGCGCCGCGCGCGCGTGCGCGCTACGATCAGTGGTGTTTTTTTGCGATGATGGAACTCGATGCCAATACGCTGTATGTGATTCGTAAACACGAAGACCTGCACCCACTTTACGGTGAAGCGCCGCGTGCGCTGCAAGCGGCGCGCGAG
>JAYUAH010000498.1:0-1575 GCA_043741415.1 Betaproteobacteria bacterium | reverse complement strand
GTCGAAAGTAAAGCCAGACATCATCGTTTGCGATATTTCAGGCTACGGCGGCGAACCCTCGGAGGATCCGTATCGCGATAAGAAAGCGTACGACTTGTTGATCCAAAGCGAGGCGGGTTTTCTCTCTGTCACTGGCACGCCAGACGATCCATCAAGGGCGGGGGTTTCGGTCGCAGACATCGCAGCGGGAATGTACGCGTACGGCAATATTCTGGCGGCACTATTGCATCGCTCGCAAACAGGCGAAGGGCAGCACATCGATCTGTCGATATTGGAATCGCTCGGCGAATGGATGAGCTACCCGATGTATTACGCCTTTGAAGGCGCGGCTGCGCCAGCGCGCGCTGGTGCCAGCCACGCCACTATTTATCCGTATGGATCTTTCCCGACGGGTGATGGCAAAACGGTGATGCTGGGTTTGCAGAACGAGCGCGAGTGGGGCGTTTTTTGCGTGGTCGTGCTAAAGCTTCCCGCGCTCGCGACCGATGCGCGATTCATCAGCAATTCAAAACGTAGCAGCGCGCGTGCTGAGTTGCGTCCGATCATTGTTGACGCCTTTTCATCGCTCTGCGCTGAGCAGGTGTTGGCCCGGTTAGACGTGGCGCAAATCGCGAACGCGCAAGTCAATACAATGGCGCAGGTGTGGGCGCATCCGCAACTCAAGGCTCGGAATCGCTGGCGTGAGGTGGATTCGCCTGTCGGGAAAATGCCGGCGCTGCTGCCACCCGGTTCATGGCATCGCGGCCCACCGCGTATGGACGGCGTGCCCGCCCTGGGGCAGCACAGGGACGCCATGCTGACGGCGCTCGGCTGTTCAGCCGCGCGAATTGCCGCTTTACGGGCCGAACGTGCGATCTAATTTGTTTCCCTTATGAACCAACCGCTGCCGCTGACTTATCTTTTTGTTCCCGGCAACCGACCCGAGCGCTTTGCCAAGGCCATGGCCACTGATGCCGACGTGGTCATCGTCGATCTCGAAGATGCGGTTTCGCCGGAAGAAAAAAACGCTGCACGCATTGCCTTTGGGCAATGGTTTGCTGCGCTGGATCAGGGCCGTTCGCGCGTCGCTCTGCGCATTAACGACGCACAATCCGAGTGGTACCGCGACGACGTAGTCGTGGCAAAACACTCGTCAGTGCCCACGGTGATGCTGCCTAAATGTGAGTCGGCCGATCAGATCGCTGCGTTACTGGCGGAACTCGCGGATTTTTCGGGGCAGGGTGTAAGAATTATTCCATTGGTGGAGAGCGCCAGGGGCGTGCTGGCTGTGCGAAGCGTGGCACAGGCGGCGGGTGTAGCGCGTATCGCGTTTGGGTCAATTGACTTCAGCGTCGACATGGACTTGCCGTTGAACGCGCCCGCTCTGGATCACGTGTCAGTCGAGATCGCAGTCGCTTCGCGAGCTGCCGGTATTGCTTCGCCGATCACGGGAGTGACGACCGCGATTGACGCAGCAGTCGTCGCGGCCGACATGCGCATAGCGCTCGGCTTGGGATTTGGCGCAAAGCTCTGCATTCACCCTTCACAAATCGCCGCCGTGCGCGCGGCCGTTGCGCCGAGCCCGCCAGAAATCGC
>JAYUAH010000497.1:0-1582 GCA_043741415.1 Betaproteobacteria bacterium | reverse complement strand
ACCCAACAAAGCCCATCAAAATTATCGTCGGCTCCACGCCCGGCGGCGGCCCGGACATCATGGCACGCGCCATCGCTCAAAAACTCAACGAGGCGCTGGGCCAGCCGGTGATTATCGACAACCGGCCGGGTGCCAATGGCATTATCGGCTCGGAGATCGCGGCCAAGTCTCCGCCCGATGGCTACACCCTGATGATGGCCAACGCCGGCTCGCATGCGGTGAATGTGAGCCTCTATCCGAAGCTCGGCTATGACCCGCTACGCGATTTCACACCGGTCTCGCTGGTGTCCACGGCGCCCAATGTGCTGATTGTGCATCCGTCACTGCCGGCGAAAAATGTGAAGGCGCTGATCGTGCTGGCCCGTGCGCGTCCGGGGGCAATGTCGTTTGGTTCCGGCGGCAACGGCAGTACAGCGCATTTGTCGGGTGAATTGTTTCGTGCGCTCGCCGGCGTGGATCTCGTGCATGTGCCGTTCAGAGGCGCGCCCGCCGCGGTGTTGGGCGTGAGTTCCGGCCAAGTAGCATTGGCGTTTCCCAATCTGCCGCCGGCGTTGCCCGCAATGCGCGCGGGCAAGGCGCGGGCGCTGGGTGTGACCACACTCGCACGTTCGTCGTCGGTGCCCGAGCTGCCGACGATAGCGGAATCCGGCTTGCCGGGTTACGAAGCGAGCGCGTGGTACGGTGTGCTTGCGCCGGCGGGTACGCCGCGTGACATCGTCATAAAACTCAACGCGGAAATCGTGAAAAGCCTGCGCAGCGACGACATGAAACAACGCATCGCGCTCGACGGCGGCGATGCGGTCGGCAGTACGCCGGAAGCTTTTGGTTTGGTGATGCGCAACGATATTGCGAAATGGGCGAAGGTGGTGAAGCTGTCTGGAGCGAAAGTGGATTAGCAGTCGTTTTTATTGTAAGTATTTGTTTTTAAACAATATTTTGTATTTTTTGACTATTGCGCATTGTTCAAGGCATCGATGCGCTCACGCGTTGCCGGGTGCGACGCCAGATAATCGCCGATGCCGCGCTGTGCTGTATTGTCCGTGCCGGGTTTTTCCGGCTTGTCGGATTTTGAGCGATGGGACGCTTCAAGTTTGGCCAGTATGTCCGCCAGCCGGCGCGGCGATATGCCGTTGGCTTTGAGCATGGCCGCACCGTAATTGTCCGCGTCGCGTTCATGATCGCGCGAGTAACGGGCCTGCAGCAACAGGGCGGGCACACCGGCGGCCACGCTGCTGACATCGCCGATGTACCACGACACCACAAACGCGACAATGGATCCCTGGATCAGCATGCGCAAACCGTGACGGCGGTTCAGGTGGCCGAGTTCGTGCGTTAATACCGCCAGAATTTCTTCGTCGTTTTCGGCCAGCGCGATCAGTTGATCGGTGATCACCATGGTGCCGTCCGGCAACGCCATCGCATTGGCGCCGACCGCGCCGCCGTCGCGAAACAGCAGCGTGTAATGAGAGCGGATATTGCCCGGTGCCACCAGCCGTTCAAACGCGCCGCTCAATTGTTGTTGCCGCGCCGCCGGCAGTTTGCTCGGTGAAAAAAACGTGCGATCCAGCACTTGGATAGAGCC
>JAYUAH010000496.1:0-4011 GCA_043741415.1 Betaproteobacteria bacterium | reverse complement strand
GAGATACACTACACGGAGCACGTGGCGCGTGTTTGGGTGCCTACCGCCGAGTAAATAACAAATGCCGCACATCAAAAAAGCCGCCCGAATTACCTTGGCGGCTTTTTTGATACGGTAACAGCGCCGCCCTTATTTCGCGGACGGCGCACCCGATCCCGTTTTGATGGTATTTAGCGTATTCATCGCGGTGCCGATCATGGTCGCCACATCAGCCACGTTGCCGGGCACGATCATGGTGTTGTTGGTCTTGGCGAGGTTGGCAAACGCGGTGATGTAATGCTCGGCCACTTTCAGGTTGGCCGCGTTCATGCCGCCGGGTTCGTTCATCGCCGACGCCACCGTGCGCACCGCGGCGGCGGTTGCATCCGCAATCGTGATAATCGCCTTGGCCTCGCCTTCGGCCTTGTTGACCTGCGCAATGCGTTGCCCCTCGGACTCCAGCACCGCCGCCTGCTTCACCCCTTCGGCGAGGTTGATTTCTTCCTGCCGCTGTCCCTCCGATTTTGCAATCAAGGCGCGCTTTTCGCGCTCGGCAGTAATCTGCGCCTGCATCGAGCGCAGAATCGCTTCCGGCGGTGTCAGGTTTTTGATTTCGTAGCGCAGCACTTTCACGCCCCAGGTGCGCCCCGCTTCGTCAAGCACGGAAACCACCTGGCGGTTGATTTCATCGCGCGACTCAAACGTTTTGTCGAGTTCCATTTTGCCGATTTCCGAACGCAACGTAGTCTGCGCCAGTTGCGTCACCGCATTCACATAATTCGACGAGCCGTACGACGCGAGCTTGGGATCGGTCACCTGGTAATAAATGATGCCGTCGACGCCGAGCTGCGTGTTGTCCCGGGTGATACATACCTGTTCCGGCACATCGAGCGGCGTTTCTTTGAGCGAATGGCGATACGCCACTTTATCTAGAAACGGCGTAATCCAGTTCAAGCCCGGCTCCAGCACGCTATGAAATTTACCCAGCCGCTCCACTACCCACGCCTGCTGCTGCGGCACCTGGCGCATCGCCTCCCAACCGGCCACCACCACCAGCCCGATCAGGAAAAACGGCACCGCATACGACCCCATACCGCCATAAAACAGTATCGCGGCAATCACCGCAACGGCAACAATTTTCGGTCCCATCATTTCACGCTCCCAAAGTAGAATGTGCTGAAGTCACTACGGCTTGGTACTGGATATATGCAGCGTGCTGCCGTCCATGGCGCAAATATAAAACACCGTGCCGCCGGGCGTATGCGCGCCGATCACTTTGGCGTCCCACGTTGCATTGCGATGGCGCACTTTGGCAATGCCGTCGGCCTCGCTCACCCACGAATCCAGAATCACCGTGTGGCCGATATCCAGTGACGCATTGCCGCCCGCGCTGCCGGATTTTTTCTTCAGGCTGCTCAACAAAATCATGCCCAGCGCCGCCAGCGCCGCCGCTGCCAGCGCCTGCACCCAGAACGAAAATCCGAACCAGCCGGCCGCCGCGCCGCCAAACGCCGCGATGCCCAACACCAGCAGCACCAGCGTGCCGCTCATCATTTCCACAATGATCAAGCCGATGCCGGCGATTGCCCACCACACATAAGCTTCCATGGATACTCCGCTTTGTTATCGACGCATGCCCTGTGTCGCGCACGCACGTGCTATAAAAATATTGTTTAAAAACAAATACTTACATAAAATTCACTCAATTGAGCCGCGACGCACGCTGGCGCAGCACCACAATTTTTTCACGCACGGTGCGTGCATCGCGCGCATCCGGTTCGAGCTTTAGATAAGCCTCGTAATCCGCTTGCGCCGCACTAAAACAATCCAGTTCTTCGAACAAGCGCCCGCGATCGCGATAGGCGTCGGCCGCCTCCGGACATAAATCGAGCACACGATTCATCGCCGTCAGCGCACGCGTTTTTTCGCCGCGTTCGGCATGTATGGCTTTGAGATTACGCAGCATGCGCGCAATAATTTCCGCCGGCGGCGCCGCGGTCAGCAGACGCATCACCGCTTCGGGCGCGACGTCCACACCGCCGCTCAACACGCGCAGCCGCTTTTGCAAATCTTTGATGCCGAGTGAGGCGCCTTTGGCATAGGTGTCGAGCACCACCGCGCCATCGCGCAGCGCACACTTGACCAAAAAATGTCCCGGAAACGACACCCCCGACAGCGGCAATCCCAAGCGCCGCCCGACCTCGATGAACAACACCGACAAGGTAATCGGAATACCTAATTTACGGTCGATCACGTCGTTCAGATAGCTGTTGCGCGGATCGTAAAAATCATCGCTGTTGCCGGCGAAACCCAGCTCGTCGAACATATAGCGATTCAATAATTTCAGCGTATCCGCGGGTGAAATATCGGCGTGCAGACGCTGCTTGAACGTTTGCGCCAATTCGTCGATGCGCTGCACGTACGCGGCAACATCCAGCGCCGGATATTCGTCGCCGGCGATCACCAACGCGGCCTCGGCGAGATTCATTTTCTCGCGCGGCGCTTCGAGTATGTCCTGCCAGGTGTGTGCTGCGGCCATGCTTAATAGGGCTCCGAAATTTCGACCAGATTGCCATCCGGATCGCGCATATACACCGAGCGCAACGCAAAGCGCGCGCCCTGGCGTTTATCCGGCCCCGCGATGAGGGTTACCTGGCACGCCTTCAAATGCGCAATCACCTCGTCGAGCGGTCGATCCGCCAGAAAACAGAAATCGAGCGCACCCGGTGTGGGCTTGTCCGCCTTGAGACTCGCGTCAAAACCCGGCGGATGCACGTTAAACTTGCGCTCGCCGAAGCGCAGCGCAATGCGTCCCGCACCGTACTGCTCCACCGTCATGCCCAGCACGCGCGTATAAAAATCCAGACACTTATCGAGATCGGCCGTGGTCAGCACCACGTGATCGAAATCCTTGATCATTGCAATTTCCTTCGCTAATCGTTCAGCGCCATCATAGCACTCGCGCCGGTTGTGAGTTGTTGCCGATACAGGGACAATATCACGCTCTCGCCTGCCCCTTGGTATTCCGGCATTCATGTCTACGTCCACCACCCCAGCCACGCAGCCCGTCACACCGGACATCACCGCCCTCGCGCGCTTCGTGCAAGCGGCGTGTACCGCGTACGCCGTGCGCATCAACGCAATGCAGTTGCTTTCCGGCGGCGCGATTCAACAAAACTGGGAGCTACGTGTCACCGTTTCCGGCGGCACCTGGAACGGCGAACACACCTGGGTGCTGCGTACCGATGCGCCGGCCACTGTGGCCTCGAGCCTGCCGCGTGAGCGTGAATACGCGATCATTCGCTTCGCCCACGCGCGTGGTTTGCTGGCGCCGCAGCCGCTGTTTTTGTGCAATGACACGCGCGTCATCGGTCGCCCGTTTTTTATCATGCAAAAACTGCCGGGCGTCGCTGCCGGTCACAAAGTGGTGCGTCTCGAGTTGGATCGGCGCGCGCTGGCACGCGAATTGGCTGGCATCGCCGCGCGTATTCACGCCATCAAGCCGCCGCTCGACGAACTGCCGTTTTTGAAAACCTATCTCGCGCGCGATGTGATTGTCGCCTGCCGCGATTATCTCGACACCCTGCACGAGCCGCATCCCGTACTCGAATGGGGCCTGCGTTGGTGCGAACAGCGCGCACCGCTCAACGAAGAAACCACCTTCGTGCATCGCGATTTTCGCACCGGCAATTATCTGGTGCACGAGGGTAAACTCGCCGGCCTGCTCGACTGGGAATTCGCAGCCCTCGGCAATCCGCTCGAAGACATCGGCTGGATCTGCGCCAAGTGCTGGGGCTTTCGGCAGGATCATTATGTCGTGGGCGGCGTCGCCGATGTCGACGATTTCATCCCGGCCTACGAAGCGGCCAGCGGACGCACCGTGCCGCCTGACGCGCTACGCTACTGGCAGGTGATGGCGCACATCCGCTGGTCTATCATTGCGTTGCAGCAGGCGCAGCGACACTTGTCGGGTGTGGAGCCGTCGCTGGAATTAGCGCTCACCGGCAAAATCGTCGCCGAACTCGAATGGGA
>JAYUAH010000495.1:0-9289 GCA_043741415.1 Betaproteobacteria bacterium | reverse complement strand
GGATCGCCGGGTTGGCGGGTTGTGCGCTGTCGCAGATCGGTAACGTGGGCCCTGATCTGGGGCAGGCCTATATCGTAGATTCGTTCATGGTGGTGGTGCTGGGCGGCGTGGGGCAGCTCGCGGGCACCTTATACGCCGCGATGGGTCTGGGTTTTGCCAACAAGTTGCTGGAATCGTGGTCGGGGGCGGTGCTCGCCAAGATTGCCGTGTTGGTGTTCATCATCATCTTTATTCAGAAGCGCCCGCAGGGCCTGTTTGCGCTGAAAGGGCGGGCGGTGGAATGATGGGGCCGATTTTGCAAACATCGTCGCAAACCATCACGCGCATTTACGGCGCCAAGGGCTGGGCCGCCATCGGCATCTGTGGATTCATCCTGTTTGTAGTGGTGCCGGTGGCTTATCTATTGATACCGGAAAGCAGCGTCTTCCATCTTTCGGCGTACTGGGTGACGCTGCTGGGCAAGATTATGTGCTACGCCATTGTCGCAGTAGCGATGGATCTCATCTGGGGCTACTGCGGCATATTGTCGCTGGGGCATGGCTTGTTCTTCGCCCTCGGCGGCTATGCCATGGGCATGTATTTGATGCGCCAGATCGGTCGCGATGGACAGTACCGCTCGGACTTGCCAGATTTCATGGTGTTTCTCGATTGGAAAGTGGTTCCGTGGCATTGGGCCTACACCGATCATTTTTGGTATGCCATGCTGCTGGTGGTGCTGGTGCCCGGCGTCATTGCATTTGTGTTTGGCTACTTCGCTTTTCGTTCGCGCATCAAAGGTGTGTATTTTTCCATCATCACCCAGGCGCTGACCTATGCCGCCATGCTGCTGTTTTTCCGCAACGAAACTGGCTTCGGCGGCAACAATGGTTTCACCGATTTCAAACGCATATTAGGTATACCGATTACGTTGTCCGAAACCCGCATCGTGTTGTTTGCGATTGTCGGCGCTACGCTTATCGGCACCTTGCTCCTTGGGCGCTACATCGTCACGTCCAAGGCCGGGCGCGTGCTTGCGGCAATACGTGACGCCGAGCAACGCGTCATGTTCTGCGGCTACAACACCGTGCACTACAAACTCTTTATCTGGACGTTGTCGGCCGTGCTGTGCGGCATCGCCGGCGCGCTGTATGTGACACAGGTGGGCATTATCAATCCCAGCGAAATGTCACCCGCAAACTCGATTGAAATTGCCATCTGGGTCGCCGTCGGCGGCCGCGGCACCCTGATCGGCGCGCTGGTGGGTGCCGGTGTAGTGAATGGCGCGAAGAGTTTTTTTACACAGGCTTTTCCTGAATACTGGCTTTATGTGTTGGGGCTCATGTTCATACTGGTGACGCTGTTCATGCCGCACGGCATCGTGGGATTGCTGCGGCGCTGGCGTGGTGAGAAAGCAGCGCCGACATGAGCGCAGCGATACACACAGATTCCGGCGGTGGTGATTCCGCGCAGGGGCGAATTGCAACCGAAGGCCTCGATACCACGCACGGTACCGTGTTGTATCTGGACGATATCAGCGTCAGCTTCGATGGCTTCAAGGCGCTGAACAAGCTCACGCTGAATATCGACGTTGGCGAACTGCGTTGCGTGATCGGTCCCAATGGCGCGGGCAAAACCACCATGATGGACGTGATTACCGGCAAGACGCGTCCCGATGCCGGTACTGTTTTTTTCGGGCAAACCATAGACCTTACGCGCCTGACCGAAGCCGAAATCGCGCACGCCGGTATCGGCCGCAAATTTCAGAAGCCAACGATTTTTGAGCATCACAGCGTCTTCGAAAATCTTGAATTGGCGATGAAGGCCGACAAGCGCGTATTCAAAACCCTGTTCGCACGCTTGTCCAGCGCGGGGCGCGACCGCATCGCCGACATGTTAAAGCTGATCCGGCTCGAGTCCGACGCGGATCGCGTTGCCGGGTTGTTGTCGCACGGGCAAAAGCAATGGTTGGAGATTGGCATGTTGCTGATGCAGGAGCCGCGCCTGCTGCTGCTGGATGAGCCGGTGGCGGGCATGAGCGACGACGAGACCGAACGCACCGCAGAGTTATTTTTGACGCTCGCCGGCAAGCACACGCTGGTGGTGGTGGAACACGATATGGCGTTCGTGGAAAAAATTGCCAAAAAAGTGACAGTGCTGCACGAAGGCAGCGTGCTCGCGGAAGGCCTCATGGATCAAGTGCAAAACGATCCACGTGTGATTGAAGTGTATCTGGGGCGCTGACATGCTGGTCGTATCCGATCTCAATCAGTTCTATGGCGGCAGTCACATCCTGCGCAGCCTGGCGTTTGAGGCGCCACCGGGCAAGGTCACCGTTCTGCTGGGCCGCAACGGCGTGGGCAAAACCACCTTGCTTAAAACGCTGATGGGCCTGGTGCCGGCGCGCAGCGGCAGCGTCAAATTCAATGAGCGTGACATCACCGCACTGCCGCCGTATCAGCGGGTGCGCGCAGGTATCGGTTATGTGCCGCAAGGACGCGAAATTTTTCCGCGTCTTACGGTGGCCGAAAATCTTGAAATGGGGCTTGCCACGCAACCGCGCGGTGCGCGCATACCGGAAAGCATTTACGATATGTTTCCTGTACTCAAACAAATGTTGCGCCGGCGTGGCGGCGATCTTTCCGGCGGGCAGCAACAGCAACTCGCGATCGGTCGTGCGCTGGCAATGGGCCCCAAGCTGTTGATACTGGACGAGCCGACCGAGGGCATACAGCCGTCGATCATCAAGGACATCGAACGGGTGATACGCTCACTCGCCAGTCGCGGCGATATGGCGATCTTGCTGGTCGAGCAGTACTATGATTTTGCGCGTTCCTTGGCAGACCAATATCTGGTGATGGAGCGCGGCGAAATCACCGCCAAAGGCAGCGGTGCGGACATGGACAAAAACGACGTGCGCGCCTTGTTGGCGGTATGATGGTCTCATGCGAATTACCGAACCGCCTTTCGACGCGCACCTGGATACAACCATCTGGCGCGCCGAACTGGGCCTCGACTATGAACGCCGCGGGCCGCGCACAGTGCTCGCATCACGCCGGCACATCGGTCCACTCGTCGTGCAGAAGCCGCTGTATCCTGAGGGCGACGCCGTGTGCCACAGCATTGTGGTGCATCCGCCAGCGGGTATCGCGGGCGGCGACCAGCTTGAAATCCATGCGCGTGTGGGCGAAAACGCGCAGGTGCTGCTGACCACACCCGGCGCAGGCAAATGGTATGGATCAGCCGGGCCGTGGGCGCAGCAGCACATCCGCTTCGAGGTGGCAGCGGGTGCGTGTCTGGAATGGTTGCCGCAGGAAACCATTGTGTTCGACGGCGCGTTGGCGGCGTTGCAAAACGTGATTGAACTAGCGCCGGGCGCACATTATATCGGCTGGGAAATCCTGTGTTTTGGTCGCACTGGATCGGGTGAGCAATTCACGCGGGGTGCGTGCCATGTGCATACGACGCTCATACGCGCGGGCCGGCCCTTGTGGCTCGAACGCGGGCAAGTCGCGGCCGGCGGTAACCTGGCGCAATCCGAAGCCGGATTGGATGGCAAGCCGGTATGTGCAACGCTGGTTGCCACGGCGAATAGTGAGAATATTGAATTGCTGGAAGCGTGCCGCACGGTAAGCGCAGCAGAGGGCAACGTCAGCGTAACCCGCTTGCCCGGCTTGCTGGTGGCGCGCTACCTCGGCATGTCTAGCGAAGCAGCCAGGCACTATTTTATGGCGCTGTGGGCACAATGGCGCCCCATGGTGATTGGGCGCCAAGCGGTAGTGCCGCGCATCTGGCGCACGTAGCGGAGAGCATCGTTTATGGAACTGACCCCGAGAGAAAAAGACAAGCTGTTGATTTTCACTGCCGGCTTGCTCGCAGAGCGGCGCAAGGCACGCGGTCTCAAACTGAATTACCCCGAAGCCGTGGCGCTGATTTCGGCAGCCATCATGGAAGGGGCGCGTGATGGCCGTGGCGTTTCTGACTTGATGGGCTGGGGCGCCACTTTGTTGAAGCGCGATGAAGTGATGGACGGCGTGCCGGAAATGATTCCCGAGATTCAGGTTGAAGCCACGTTTCCGGACGGTACCAAGCTGGTGACGGTTCACAATCCTATCGTCTAAGGTCTGAGGTGCGCACATGATACCGGGTGAAATGCAGGCGATGGCGGGCGAGATTGAGCTCAACGTGGGCCGCGAGACGGTAACGTTGAGTGTGACCAACAGCGGCGATCGTCCAATACAAATCGGCTCGCACTACCATTTCTTCGAGGTCAATGACGCGCTGATGTTCGAGCGCAAAGCAGCCTATGGATTCCGGCTCAACATCGCCGCGGGCACCGCGGTGCGCTTTGAGCCGGGGCAATCACGTACGGTCGAACTCGTTGCGCTGGCAGGCGCACGCAAGGTCTACGGATTCGCCGGACGCGTGATGGGGGCACTATGAAAATCACCCGCCAGGCGTATGCCGAAATGTTCGGCCCGACGGTGGGTGACCGCGTGCGCTTGGCCGATACCGAGTTGTGGATCGAAGTCGAAAAAGACTACACCATCTACGGCGAAGAAGTGAAATTCGGTGGCGGCAAAGTCATCCGCGATGGCATGGGACAAAGCCAGCTTACCTCGGTACACGTTGCTGATACCGTGATAACCAACGCGTTGATCGTCGATCACAGGGGCATCGTCAAGGCGGACATCGGCATCAAGGACGGCCGCATCTGGAAAATCGGCAAAGCGGGCAATCCCGACATTCAGCCGGGCATCACCATTCCCATCGGCGCGGGCACCGAAGCCATCGCGGGCGAAGGCATGATTGTTACTGCCGGCGGCATCGACACGCACATCCATTTCATTTGTCCGCAGCAGATTGAAGAAGCGCTGATGTCTGGCGTCACCACCATGGTGGGCGGCGGCACCGGGCCGGCCACCGGTACGTTTGCGACGACCTGCACGCCGGGGCCGTGGCACATTCATTCGATGCTCGGTGCCGCGGACGCATTCCCGATGAATCTCGGTTTTCTGGGCAAGGGCAATGTCAGCCAGCCAGAGCCGTTGCGTGAGCAAATCGAAGCCGGCGTCATCGGCTTGAAGTTGCACGAAGACTGGGGCACCACGCCGGCCGCCATCGACAATTGTTTGAGTGTGGCCGACGACATGGACGTGCAGGTCGCGATACACACCGACACGCTTAACGAATCCGGCTTTGTCGAAAGCTCGGTAGCCGCGATGAAAGGCCGCGCGATTTGCACGTTTCACACCGAGGGCGCCGGCGGCGGACACGCGCCGGACATTATCAAGGTGTGCGGCGAGCCGAATGTGATGCCCTCAAGCACCAACCCGACCATGCCCTACACGGTGAATACTATCGCCGAGCATCTGGATATGCTGATGGTGTGCCATCATCTCGATCCTTCCATCGCAGAAGACGTCGCGTTCGCCGAGTCGCGCATACGCCGCGAGACCATTGCCGCCGAAGATATTCTGCATGACCTCGGCGCGTTTTCGATGATGTCTTCGGATTCGCAGGCGATGGGCCGCGTGGGCGAAGTCATCATCCGCACCTGGCAAACTGCGCACAAAATGAAAGTACAGCGCGGCAGTATGACGGGCGATCCGAAAACCAGCGACAACGCACGCGTGAAACGTTATGTCGCCAAGTACACGATTAACCCGGCGATTGCGCACGGCCTATCGCATGTGGTCGGTTCGATAGAAGCCGGCAAGCTGGCGGATCTGGTGCTGTGGAAGCCCGCGTTCTTTGGTGTCAAGCCTTCGATCATCATCAAAGGCGGCATGATCGCGGCGGCGGCCATGGGCGATCCGAACGCATCGATCCCCACGCCGCAGCCCGTGCATTACCGTCCGATGTTTGGCAGCTTCGGTAAAGGGTTGAACAAGTCGGTAACGTTTGTGTCGCAAGCGGCCTTGAAAAATCCTGCTGTGGCAGCGCTCGGTTTATCCCATACGCTAGTGGCCATCGGTAACACGCGCACCATCGGCAAGAAAGACATGATTCACAACCACTGGCAGCCGAAAATGGAAGTCGATGCCGAGACCTATCAGGTGCGTGCCAACGGCGAGCTGCTGGTGTGCGAACCCGCGAAGGTGCTGCCCATGGCGCAACGCTACTTTTTATTCTAATGTTAATGATAGAAATTCATTCCAAGCTGGCTGCGCCCGCCGCTGCAACCGGGCAACTCAAACTGCCGTTTGACTTGCGCCAAAAAAGCCGCTTGCGCACCAAGCTGGTCTCTGGCGAAGAAGCGTGGCTGATGTTGCCGCGCGGCGACATATTGCGCGGCGGCGATTGCTTGCTGGCTGCCGATGGCCGCGTGATCGAGGTCGTATCAGAAACCGAGCAGGTGTTGCACGTCACCTGCGCCGATGCCACTGCACTGGCGCGCGCGGCTTACCATCTTGGTAATCGTCATGTGCCGGTGCAAGTGGGCGACGGTTTTTTGCGCATTGCGGCCGACCACGTGTTGGCGGACATGCTCAAAGGATTAGGCGCCGCCGTGACGCCGATGCAGGCGCCGTTCGAGCCGGAAGCGGGTGCCTATGGTGCACACGGTGGCGGGCATCACCAGCACTCTGAAACACCGGGTCGCGGCCCACGCATCCATGAATATGCTTCAAAAATAACTCAATAAAATCAAATACTTACGAAATTACCACATGCACGATTCGAACACGTTCACCAAGCTCCTGCAACTCGCGAGCCCGGCGTTACCGGTGGGTGCATTCAGTTATTCGCAGGGACTGGAATCCGCCGTCGAAGTCGGCGTCGTGCATAACGCCGACAGCGCACAACGCTGGATCAGTGATGTGTTGGAACTCACGCTCGCTACGACTGAAGCGCCGCTGCTGTTACGTCTGTGCGACGCATGGCGCAACGCGGATTACGCGAGCGTGCAGCACTGGAATGACTGGCTGCTCGCCAGCCGCGAAAGCGCCGAGCTGCGCGCGGAGACGGTGCAGATGGGTTACTCGCTGCGGCGTTTGCTCGGCGATATCGTCGACGCGCCTGGCGACAGGGCGGACGAGTTGCGCGATCTCGACGAAGTGGCGTATCCAACGGCTTATGCTTATGCCGTCACGCAGTGGCGCCTGGACCCGGCGCAAGCGCTGACCGCGTATCTGTGGTCGTGGCTCGAAAACCAAGTGATGGCGGCGCTGAAAGCGGTGCCCTTGGGACAGACCGACGGACAAAAGATTTTGCTCGCGCTCGGCGAACGTTTGCCGCGCATCGTCACGCAAGCGGCGCAAGTAGCCGATGAGGCCATCGGCAGTTTTGCACCGGGTCTCGCCATGCTTTCCGCTCAACATGAAACACAATACAGCAGGCTATTTCGATCGTGAGCCGCTCATGAACAACACACAACCCCTGCGCGTCGGTATCGGCGGCCCGGTAGGCTCCGGCAAAACCGCGCTGACACTCGCGCTGTGCCGTGCGCTGCGCGATAAATACAACATCGCGGTCGTCACCAACGACATTTACACCGAGGAAGATGCGCAATTTTTGGTGCGCAACGAAGCGTTGGTGCCCGAACGTATCATCGGCGTGGAAACCGGCGGTTGCCCGCACACGGCAATACGTGAAGATGCCTCGATCAACCTTGAAGCCGTGGCGCGCTTGAATCGCCGCTTCACGAATCTTGACATGATCATTATTGAATCAGGCGGCGACAATCTGGCGGCGACGTTCAGTCCGGAGCTTTCGGATTTGACGCTGTATGTGATTGACGTTGCCGCCGGCGACAAGATTCCCCGTAAAGGCGGCCCCGGTATTACCAAGAGCGATTTACTGGTGATCAACAAAATAGATTTGGCGCCGATGGTGGGTGCTTCGCTGGAAGTAATGGATCGTGATGCGCGCAAAATGCGCGGCACGCGGCCCTTTGTGTTCACCAATCTCAAGACCGGCCACGGGCTGGATATCGTTATCAATCACATCGAAACTCAGGGATTATTATGCGCGCAATAGCTTGCTGGATGATGGTGGTGTTGGCTTGGGCAAACCCGGTGTGGGCACACTCAGGGCACGGTGCGACCGCTCTGCATTGGCATGCGTGGGAGTATGCCGTGCTGGCGGCGATGGTCATCGGCGCAGCAGCCTTACTCACACGCGAGTTCGTGTGCAACCGGATACGCAACGGGTTACGCAAATAAGCGCGCTGCGCATGGCATAGTGCGATTTTGGTTTTCTGCGGTCGCGCAGCTACAATCGGCTGCACGATTTTTTAACCCACCATCGCACCGGACATGCAAGCCACAACATTCATTAACGACAAATTCGCCAACCGTATTGCATTGCGCACGCAGGGCAGCGGGCCGCCGCTGGTGCTGCTGCACGGCGGCATGGGTTCGCTCAATCACTGGCATCACAATCTGAATGCGCTGGCTGCGCACTACACTGTGCATGCCATCGACATGCCGGGCTACGGCGACTCGTACACGGTATCCAAGGCGGTGCCGCGGGAAGCCTACGCAGATCTGGTATTCGATGCCTTGAACGTGATGGTGCCCAACGGGCCGTTCAGGCTTGCCGCGTTTTCGTTCGGCGGCATTGTTGCCGCACTGTGCACCACGCGCCGGGGCGAGCGCATACACAAGCTCGCGCTGATGGCCCCCGGCGGCTTCGAACGCCAAGGGCCGCCGCTGAATCTCAAAAAGATTCCGCATGAGCGCGAAGGCGCCGCGGTGATGCGCGAGGTGCTGGCGTTCAACCTACGCGGGATGATGATCGCCGATCCCGCCAAGGTTACCGATGAAGCGATAGACCTGCATCACGCTAACGTGAAGCGCACGCGCTACGACGGCCGTCACGTGAGCCTGACGCCGGGACTGATGGCGCAGTGCCTGAAACAAATCACCTGCCCCGTGCAAATCATCTGGGGTGATCAGGACACGCTGTGCCGTCCCCTAGCGCCGCGCATCGACGCGTGCCGCGCGGCTATGCCGGGAGTACAAATTGAGATGATCCCCGGCGCCGGCCATTGGGTGCAGTACGAAGCCGCGGAAACGGTCAATCGACTGTTGTTAGATTTTTTAAAATAACTGTTTAAAAACAAATACTTATGATTGGTGTCGCGCGGCGGTTCGACGTCGCGGTTGCGAGTGCGATGGCGCTGTCGAGCGGCGAGCATGCGCAATCCGCTTCGACAGAGCCTGTCCTATCGCGGCGGTGCGGCGGGTGTGCACCATGCCGCTTGCCATGCGAATATCCGTGCCGGCAAGTTGCGTGCTCTGGGTGTTTTGGCATGTGGAGTTGCGGTGATGCAAGCAGCAAGCCACAACACTTCCACTGTCATTCCCGC
>JAYUAH010000494.1:0-4018 GCA_043741415.1 Betaproteobacteria bacterium | reverse complement strand
TTGCCGGCGGAAGACGGGCGCAATTCCATCGTCGAACCGTCGTAGTCCGGCGCGTGCTTGCGCACGATGTCATGGACGGTCTGCGCAAAACCGTCTTTGGAACGGCCCATGATCTTGAGCGGAAACTCGGTGGGAAATTCGAGCAGCGTGTCAGCCATTTCAATTGTCCTTGGCGCGCCGGCGATTCCGGCTACGGCAACAAGGTCCGGATGTTGGTCTTGCTGGCCTGGAACAACGCGAACATCTTGTGGAACACCGGCCCGGGACGGCCCGCATGCGCGGCGTGGCCGACCGCCCGGCCGTCGAGCGTGGTGATCGCCAGCACTTCCTTGGTCGACGAGGTAATCCAGATTTCGTCGGCGTTGCGCGTCTCGGCTTCGGAAATCTCGCGCACTTCGACTTCGAATTCGCGCGCTTGGGCGATTTCGAGCACCACATCGTAGGTAATGCCCGGCAACACCAGATTATTTTTCGGCGGCGCCAGCAGCACGCCGTTTTTCACCACGAACACATTGCTGGCCGAGGCTTCGGTGAGTTTGCCGTCGCGAAACAGGATGGTTTCCACTGCGCCGGCGTCCACCGCAAGCTGCTTCAGCAGGCAATTGCCCAGCAGCGCAATAGACTTCACATCGCATTTCAACCAGCGAAAATCGTTCGCGGTAATCGCCGGTATGCCGTTTTGAATTTGCTCGTGCGGCGGCGTGGTGAGCGGGCCCGACATCATGAACACCGTTTGCTTCACTTCTTTGGGAAATGCGTGATCGCGTTTGGCCACGCCGCGCGTCACTTGCAAGTACACCGATTGATCGTCGCCTGCGTTTTTAGCGATGAGTTCGTGGATGAGTTTCATCCACGCCGAGTCGGACAGCGGATTGGCAAGGCGAATGCCGTCGAGGCTGTTTTGCAGGCGCTGCAGATGCTCCGCCAGACGGAACGGATGCTGCGAGTACACGGGGATTACTTCATACACACCGTCGCCGAAAATAAAGCCGCGGTCCAACACCGGAATTTTCGCGTCTTCGAGCGGCATGAACGCGCCATTTAGATAAACAATCTCACTCATATCGTCCTCTCGGGCCTCGGTTCAGACTCACTGAATATAAAGCCGCAGCGCGTCCCACGCACGGCCGAAAATGCCGGCAACCGGCACGTCTTCCAGCGCCACCACCGGCAGCGTGTGATACGGCTTGCCGTTTAACTCGAGCTTCATGGTGCCCAGCGTTTGTCCACTGCGCACTGGCGCGATCAGCGGCTGCAGGCTTTCGATTTTGGCCTTCAGACTGCCGGCCTGGCCCTTGGGCACGGTGACGTAAAGCCCAGCGGGAAAGCCCGCCTTCACCGTATTCAACGTGCCTTTCCAGATGCGCGGTGTGGAGGCCGCCTGCTGCGGTTCATACAGGCGCACGGTGTCGAAAAACTGGTAACCGTAGTTGAGCAACTTCTGGCTTTCCGCGGCGCGCGCCGAATCCGATGCCGCACCCATCACCACACTGATGAGTCGCCGGTTGTCGCGCTTTGCGGAACTGATCAGGCACCAGCCCGCTGCCTCGGTGTGGCCGGTTTTGACGCCATCGACCGTCGGGTCGCGCCACAGCAGGCGGTTACGATTGGGCTGCGTGATGTCGTTGTAGCGATATTCTTTTTGTGCGTAGAGCGGGTAGTGTTCCGGATAATCGCGGATCAGCGCCGCGGTGAGTGTCGCCAGATCGCGCGCGGTGGTTGTATGCCGCGGCGCGGGCAGGCCGGTGGCATTGACGAACTCGGTGTTGGTGAGCCCCATGCGCTTGGCCTGCTGGTTCATGAGTATGGCGAAGGCTTCTTCACTGCCCGACACGGCCTCGGACAGTGCGATGGTGGCATCGTTGCCCGACTGGATGATCATGCCGCGGATCAGCTCGTTCACCGTCACGGGAATATCGGTCTGGATGAACATGCGCGAGCCAATCGCACGCCGTGCCTTGTCCGACACCGGAACGGTTTGTTCGAGCTTGATCTTTTTTTGCTTGAGCGCATCGAACACCAGATACGCGGTCATCAGCTTGGTGAGCGAGGCCGGCTCAAAGCGTTCGTCGTGGTTGTAGCCGGTGAGCAATTGCCCGCTTTGCACATCCAGCAGCACCCACGCGCGCGCGGCGATTTGCGAGGGTGGCACGGGCGTGGACTGCGCCCACGCGGTAGCGGCGCCGAACAGACACAGCAGCAGGAATACGATACGAACGATACGATATAGCATGCGATTTTTCATCGCTATGATTATACGCGAGCGCGCCCGCGGGCGGATTTACAACGAGGGCTTAGTCGCGCTCGGCCAGGCGCCGCAGCGCACGGCGAATAAACGCCGACTGGCGCACGAAATTGCGGCAGGCGTCGCACACCAGCAGGTGTATATGCAACGCGCAGCGCTCCCACAGTGATAGCGTGCGGTCAAGCTGTTGCGATATCAGCGCGGTGGTCTCCTTGCAGGTGAGGAGTCGCATCAGGATTTTCCGAACCACGTGATTTCGAGGCATTCGCGCAGCGTGAGGCGCGCACGATGCAGCATCACCCAGCAATTGGTCGAGGTGATGCCCAATGCCTTACAGATGTCCTCGGTTTCGATTTCCATTACGTCGCGCATCATGAATACGCGCGCCGTTTTGGCCGGCAAATTCTGCGTACACATTTCCAGCGCTTCGATAAACTTTTTGTTTTCCAGCGCGCGATCCGGATCGCCCCAGGCGCCGGGCCGCTTTTCCCAATGGCCGTCGCGCTTGAACAGCGCATCCACCGCGTCGGCTTCGCTGCGTTCGTTGTCATCGGTGAGCGGCTGCTCGCGCGATTGCCGTCGCAGATGATCGATGATCTTGTGCTTGAGTATGCCGGTGAGCCAAGTCTTCACCGATGAATTGCCGGCAAAGCGGTCCATGCCTTCGAGTGCAGCGATCAGTGTGTCTTGCACCGCGTCTTCGGCGGCACCCGCGTCGCGCAACTGCAAACTCGCGTAGCGCAGTAGGTACGCGCGATGCTGTTCGATTTCGGTGGCGCTGACGCGGGTTGCTGCTGCAGGGCTGGTCATTTAAATTATTGTTTAAAATCAAATATTTACGTTTATTTTGCCACTGCGGCACCCGGCTACTCTTGAATTCAATTTGCGGGCGCCCATATTCGAACCATGGGCGCGAGACGCTCGACAACTTAGGAGAGAATATCATGGTAAACATTGCACGCTATGCGCGTTTTGATGACGCATTTGATCAACTGTTGCGCGGCTTCGTGGTGCGGCCGGTGGCGCCCACTAACGATAGCGATGATTCCGCGGTGAAATTCCGCGCGGACATCGCCGAGAACGACAAGGCTTACATCGTCTACGCCGAGTTGCCGGGTGTCAAAAAAGAAGACATCCAGATTTCGATCGACGGCGATCAGGTGGTAATCAGTGCCGAAGCGCGCCGCGAAAAAAACGCAGGCGAGGTCAAGGACGACGAGCGCGTGCTGCGCGCCGAGCGTTATATCGGCAAGTTCCAGCGCGCGTTTGCGTTGGGCAGCGCCATCGATGAAGACGCCACCAGCGCGCGCTATGTCGACGGCGTACTGGAACTGACTTTACCGAAAAAAGCCGTGGCAGCGGCCAAGCGCATCACGGTGCAGTAAGTTTTAGTTCAGGCGTCAAAAAAAAGCGGCGGGGAGGCAGGTTGAGCGCCCCGCCGCTTTTTTGCTCGTGTAAAATGAGCGAGTCCTCACCTCAATTTTTATACCACGGCCATGACGCTATGACTACTTCTCCGCCCAACGCTACGCTCAAGGCCCAAATTCTTGCCGAAGCGCTGCCGTATATCCAGCGCTTTCACGGCAAAACCATTGTCGTGAAATACGGCGGCAATGCCATGACCGACCCGGCGCTGCAGGAAGGTTTCGCGCGCGACGTGGTGTTGCTCAAACTGGTGGGCATGAATCCGGTGGTGGTGCACGGCGGCGGCCCGCAAATCGATGAGTGGCTGAAAAAAGTCGGCAAGAAAGGCGAGTTCATCCAGGGCATGCG
>JAYUAH010000493.1:0-4020 GCA_043741415.1 Betaproteobacteria bacterium | reverse complement strand
CCAAGTATGCGCCAACGTGGTTGAAACCTGCAACGTGCTCGAGATCGCCCAATCGTGATCCCAGCGCAATATGTCTTCGCGACTGGGGGTCAAGGTTGAATCCGTTTGGTTGTGCGACACCTGAAAGCGGCTGGTGCCGACATCCAGCGTCTTGCTCACGCTGGCGTTGCTCAAATACGTCACACTGGTGGCCGTACCCACCGTGAGAAATTTGGGGGCGCTGTGGCTTACGCTGGCATTGGCATTGAGCGCCGTGGTGCGGTCCAACCGCATGAAACCCGACATAAAGCCATTGGCGATGCGCGCACCGCCGCGCGTGGGTTCGTTATTCACATTGTTATCGGTGTAGTCGGCGCCGCCGGACACGGTGTAGCGCTGCGTGCGATAGTCGGAGCGCCAGTACGCGCCTTGTTGGTCGGACAAAATCAATGCATCGGTCCACAGCAAGTGCGGCTGCATGCGATAAATGCCGTAGCGGTTTTGCAGCAGGCCGAAGCGCTGCTCGGCGTCGAACCACAAGCCGCTATGCCCTTTGCTGTCGTGCAGGCCGTGCAGTTGAAAACGGTGGGTGCGGTTGTCGGATAGGTACTGTGCAGCCTACGCCACGCTCTGGTGATCGGCCACGGTGTCGTGCCCGGTGAGACTGTAGAGTTGCGTCGAGGCGGACCAGTTGGCATTGAGGTTGCGCGTGTAACCGGCGCCCGTCAGCGTGCCGTTGGTGGTGTCGAACTGCTGTACCGCGACGCCGGTGAGTTTGCCGAGCTGTCCGCCGGAGAAGCGCCATTCTGAATTCTGCTCGTAAATCACACTGGTCGCACCCTGCAGTATCGACGACGGCAGTTGGATGCGAAACGACGAACTTACCAATGGATTGGCGTTGTTACGCACCACGCCCAGTGCGTTATCCATTTGTTTGGTTTCGGTGAGTGCATAGCGGTACTGCGACAAGGTAATGCGCGACTTCAAGGTCTGCGCCGGTAGCGTATCGGATGTTGCCGGATGGTAGTGACGAAACTCCGCGTCCAGATACAACTCGCCGTAGTCAGCGGTCTCGCGCCGATAGCGTATGCCGGTGCCTTGTTCCACGGAGCGTCCGCTGGTGGATGCGTCGCGTGTATACAATTTGTAATCGACCGCGAGAAAACGCCGGCCTTTGATGTCTGCGTCGGCTTTGGCGTCTGCGAGCGCGGCGTCGGTATCAAGCGTGCGCTCATCCATCACGCGGTCGACATAGCGTTCCGGTGTGTTCTGCGGGATAGGCGCGGGTGTCGCTGCCGCGGCCGCCGCGGGTGCTGCATCGATTTGCGCGGTGCGCTGCAACAACAAGGGTTCCGCCGCCGTTGCCGGCACGCGCTTTGCGGCCGGCGTGTGGCCTGCACGCATGTCGTTGGACAGGCGCAGAGGCAAGGAAGGCTCAACAACTTGCGCACTGGTGACCACTGGCGCTAACGCAAATGCCGCAGCGAAATATTTCAGCCGGCGCATTTACATGATCCGGTATTATTGTAAGTATTTGATTTTAAACAATTACTTTAACTACGTCGTGGTGGCCGGTTCGCCTGCTGGCGCCAGCACGCTGCGCACATATTCCGGCAACGGCTGCGATTTTCCAGTGGCGCGATCCACCCACACCATCACCGCTAGTCCATCGGCATATTTGATCGACGGGTCGGCTTCCGCGAGCAATTCGTAGTAAGTGGTGAAGCTGCTGCGGCCGGGCGCACCGGCATACAAATTAACGCGCAGCGTTTCCGGATAAGGAATCGAGCGCCGGTAGTTGCACGTAGTCTTCGCCACGACGGGGCCGCGGCCGTTGTGCGGGTCGCGCGCGCGTATGGCCTCGAACCACGCCAGGCGCGCGGATTCAAAATAAGTGAAAAAACGCGTGTTGTTGACGTGGCCGTTGACATCCATATCGGCCCAGCGCACGGGCATCGTCAGTTCGTAGGCGAGTATTTTAGGTTCGTTCATGGTTTGTTGGGGGTTAAGAGTTCAGCGTTAAGCGTTAAGCGCGAGTACACGGCATGTGGGCGGCGGCGTCAAGCGTGTTGTTTCGCGTTATGATTTCGCGCATTTTGCAGGATGAGAGGGTGAAGTTGGGCAGGGTGATACGGTTGGCGGGGTTGAAGCCGGCGTCGTCGTGCTTGAGTTACACTGACGCTATGAACACCGCTGCCCACGCCGTCGAGACCGTCGTCGAAATCGCTGACCTCGCATTTTCATATCCCACGCGCGAGATTTTCAAAAGCGTGAACATGAGCATTCCGCGCGGGCAGGTCACGGGCATCATGGGTGGTAGCGGCAGTGGTAAATCGACCTTGTTGCGCTTGATCGGCGGGCAATTGCAGCCGACGCTGGGCGTGTGCAAAGTGATGGGGCTCGATGTGCACAAGCTCGATCACGATGCGCTTTATGAACTGCGGCGCAAAATCGGTATGCAGTTTCAGCAGAACGGTTTGTTTACCGATATGTCGGTGTTCGATAACCTCGCGTTTCCGATGCGCGAAAAAACCGATTTGCCGGAAAATCTGATTGAAGATTTGGTGTTGTTGAAACTCAACGCCGTGGGCTTGCGCGGTGCGGCGAAGCTGATGCCCTCGGAGTTGTCGGGTGGGATGACGCGCCGTGTGGGCCTCGCGCGTGCGATTGCGCTGGACCCAGCGTTGATTATGTATGACGAGCCGTTCGCGGGGCTGGATCCGATTTCGTGCAACGTGGTCGGCAACTTGATACGCAAGCTGAACGACGCGCTGGGTGTGACCTCGATTGTGGTGTCGTACGACGCCACCGAAGCGCTGAAAATAGTCGACTACGTGTACTTCATCGCCGATGGCGTGATTGCCGCCGAGGGTGCAACGGCCGACGTGAAATCGTCGACCGATCCCTTCGTGCATCAATTTATACGCGGCCAGCCCGATGGGCCGGTGCCGTTTCATTATCCGTCGGCGGCATATGCTGATGACATGGATATCGCCGTTCGTGCGTCGTAACACGCCGTATTTGATGCGGCGTGATTTTTTGTGCCGGCTAGCCGGTGCGGGCGCGCTGCTGGCTGCGCCCGCAAGGGGTGTGCGCGCACAGCCTGCGCTGCGCAGCGAATACGAAGCCTTCATCGAAGAAATTGCCGCCAAACATGCGATGGATCGCGCGCCGCTGCGCCGCTTGTTTGCGCAGGTGAAACCGCTGCCGTCGATCGTGCGCGCGATGAACGCACCGTCGACCTCGCGGCCGTGGTATGAATTTCGCAAGAACCATGTCGATGCCGTGCACATCAACGGCGGCGCCAAATTTTGGTTGAAGCATGCGGCCACGCTCGCGCGCGCCAGCGTGGCGTTTGGCGTGCCAGAAGAAATCATCACCGCCACCATCGGCATCGAAACCCACTACGGCGGCTACACCGGCAATGTCAGAATTCTGGATGCGCTGGCGACGCTCGCCTTCGACTACCCGAAGCGCGCGGAATTTTTTCGCGATGAGCTGGAGCAATTTCTGCTGATGGGCAGGGAAACCACGCTCGATCTCGCAGCGCTGCGCGGTTCCTATGCCGGCGCCATGGGCATGCCGCAGTTTTTGCCGAGCAGCTATCGTAAATATGCAGTGGATTTTGACGGCGACGGCAATCGCAATCTGTGGAGCAGTGTGCCGGACGTGATCGGCAGCGTTGCCAACTATTACAAACTGCACGAGTGGCAGCAGGGTGCCGCCATCGTGGTGCCCGCGCGCGTGGACGCCACGCCCGACGTGGCGCTCACCGATGACATCACGCCCAAAACGCCGATCGGCGAATTCCGCAAACTCGGCATACAGCCCGTCGGCGAGGTAAGTGACGATGCACTCGCGGCGCTGCTGCCGCTGGAAACCGAAACCGGCATGCAATACTGGTTCGGGCTGAAAAATTTTTATGTGATCACGCGCTATAACCGCAGCACCAATTACGCGATGGCGGTGTATGAGATTGCGCAGGGGATCAAGGCGCGGGTGAACGGCGGGTGACGTAAATGAGCGTAATTGAGGGTCTTG
>JAYUAH010000492.1:0-9308 GCA_043741415.1 Betaproteobacteria bacterium | reverse complement strand
GGTAGGCTTCACTGCCGCCCGCGACTTGCTGCTCAATGCGCACAACATCGACGCGGCGGCCTTTGACCACACAACCGATCATGGCCTTGGTGTGCTCGTTGACTTCTTGTGCCGTCGCGGCTTTTTTGATGATGCCTGCCTTGCCACGGCCGCCGGCGGTGATCTGGCCTTTAACCATCCATGGGCCTGCGGGCAAATCGTGAGCGACATCCACGGTATCGCCGACGAGCTTGCCGGCAGGCACGTGAATATTGTGCCGGGCTAATAATTCTTTGGCGTCGTGTTCCAGTAAGTACATGATTTTATTTAGTTTTTATAGTGGAGTTTTCTTGCGATTAATAAAAGCTTGCATCATGCGTTTGGGTTCGTCGGTGCTGCGCGCTTCCACGCAGGCGCGTATGCCGGCGTGTATGCCATCGTTGATCGACATGCGTTCCCAATCGCGCAGCAGTGTTTTTTGCAAACGCATCACGCGTTTGCCGCCCAGCAAAATTGAGGTGATCCATTGTTCGACGGCGGCATCGAGTTCGTTTGTCGGCACCAGTTTTTGCAAGAAGCCAATGCGATACGCTTCCTGCGCGTCGATGATATCGCCGGTGTAAACCAGCTCTGCGGCCTTGCCCCAGCCGATCAGCCATGGCAGCAGCACGGCCTCCATGCCCGAGGGTATGCCCACGCGCACTTCCGGCATGCCGAACTTTGCGCTATCAACCCCCACGCGCATATCGCACGCCGCAGCGAGCTCCATGCCGAAGCCCAGGCAATAACCGTTGATGCGCGCAATCACCGGCACCGGAAAGGCGCGTATGGATTCATTGGCCACATGCGTGAGCGTATGTTCGATCTCGGCCTCTGCGGGCGAGAGGTCTTTCATTTCGTGGATGTCCGCACCCGCGATAAACGATTTATCGCCGGCACCGGTGATTACCGCGGCGCGCAATCGGTCGTCTTGCGCCAGACGATTGAATGTTTCGCTGATCGCGCGCTTGCCCGCCATGCCCAGCGCGTTGCGGCGCGTGGGATTGTTGACAGTGAGGTAGGCAACGCGGCCGCCATCGTTGCCGTGGCCGCGTTCGTCGATGCGGGTGAGTATGAGATCGCTCATGAGGCGGGGGTCCGCTGCATTTTGAGTGCTTGCTCGTGCGTCACATTCGGCGCCACCAATTGATACAGCGCGCGGCGCGTGTTGCTGAATAACGAACGCATTTTTTCCGTCCATGCTGTTTTGCGTGCGACTTGCGCGGCCGGGCTTTCCCACACATCGGGGCCGGTCAGCTCGTAGGCGGTCAGGTATTTGGGGCCGGCGTTACCCGACGTGCATGCGACCGACATGTAACGCCGCGCGCGCAGCACGCCGGGAATGCCCACGCAGCGCGGCAGATGTTCTTTGTCGTACCACTCGTTGTATTCGGCTACGATGTGATCGGGGATGTCGGTGTGCACGATGTACATCCAGGGCGAGTCTGCAACGTTTGGCGCGGGCGCTGCACCCACATCGCACATCAGCTTGAAATTCATGCGCTCGCGATTGTCGCCGCAGTGCTGGCGCATTCTGAGTGACCACGGCGAGGGGTTGGCGACGATGCTTTGAAAATGCGCGCCGGCTTCGACTTTTTCGTCAGCCGTTTCATACCACGCGAGATAGCGTATGTCCGCGCTTGCGCAGCAGTAACGCCGCGTACGCACAAAGCCGGGCAGGGCGGTGACTTGCGGTACGTGTTCGAGGTTGTACCAGTCGTTGAACTCGTCGTCGTATTGCGCTGTAGGGTGGAGTCTGACGGTGATTAAGCCGTTGGCATTATTCATAAAATATTGTTTAAAATCAATTTGTTACATAGTGTATCAGTCGATCAGGCGACCGCCGGCCCGCGCACCGTGGTGCGATACATCAGGCGCGGCAGTAGATCGTAGTCGAAGGTCGCTTTATGCTGCACGGCGATATTGTCCCACATCAACAGATCGCCCTCGCGCCAACTGTGGCCATAGATAAATTCCGGCTGCGTGATGTGCGCATACAGTTCGGCAAGCAGCACGTCGCTTTCTTCACGTGACGTCCCCACCACATGCGAGGTGTGACCTTCGTTGATGAACAGGCCGCGGCGACCCGTCTTGGGATGCACGCGCACCACATCCATTTCGGTATCGGGCACGCTGGCGAGTTGCTCCGGCGTGGGCGCGTGTTCTTGCACGGTGCGGATACCGCGGCGTTCGTCTTCCTGTTGCGCAGCGTAGTTTTTCAAACGGTACTCGCGGTAGCTGTGCACATTGCGCAGGTGGTCGACGCGTTGTTTCATGGCGTCGGGCAGCGCGTTGTAAGCCGCGGTGGTGCTGGCGAAATAGGTGTTGCCGAGCACCACGCCGTCTTTCACCGGCACTTCCACCGAGTACAACGCAGAGAGCATGCTCGGCTCACGCTTGTACGAAAGATCGCTGTGCCAGTAGCGGCCTGCATCCTGCGCGCCGATGGCATTGCCCTGGGCATCCACTTTGTTTGACAGCACAAAAATTTCGTCGTACTCGCGCAAGCGGCTCTCTTTACGCACATGCGCTTCGAGCACGCCGAAGCGCCGCGTGAAGGCGATTTGCTGCGCCGGTGTGATGTGTTGATTGCGAAAGAACACGACTTCGTTATCGAAGAAGGCGTTGGCGACTTGCGCGAACGTGTGGTCGTCGAGCGGGTGCGAAAGATCGACGCCCGATATCTCGGCGCCGAGATTTTTGCCGACACGGGTTACGGTAATCATGGGACAGCTCTCGTTCTGTGGAATGGCGGTATCGTAGCGAATTTCGCTGTTTCCTGAAATAGCGCAGCATATGGATACAGATGGGATACGAAGGGGAAGTAACAGGCAAGCGCATGCAGGAGTAGAATGCCGCTTTTGCCAATAAACCGGAATCGAGGGAGAGCATTATGAAGCTGTTTGGATCGCCGACATCGCCTTATGTGCGCAAGGCCAGAGTGCTGATCGAAGAAAAAGCGTTGCCGGTGGAATTCGTGATCGAAGACCCGTGGGTGGATAACAGTCCGATCATCGAAAAAAATCCGCTGTCAAAAATCCCAGTGCTGGAAATTGCGCCCAACGATTATATTTTTGAATCGGCGCTGGTGGTGCATTTTCTGGATCACGTCGACGGCCGTTCGTTCACGCCGCGCGATCCGGTCGGTTATTGGGAAGCGCAGCGCTGGCAGTCGCTGGGCAACGGCATTATCGATGCCGCGATACAGCGCATATTCGAAACGCGCCGCCCGCCCGAGTTTCAGATGAAAGAAAAAATGGCGCGCGAAGAAGATCGCATTCATCGCGCCATCGTATTGGCTGAAAACAATTTCAAAGGCGGCGAGTTCCTCGTCGGTAATCGCTTCAGCCTCGCCGATTTGATTATGGGTGTGGCCATGCAATACATCGATTTTCGCTATCCGCACGACTGGCGCAGCGCCGCACCCAAACTTGCGGCGTGGCATGCACCGATTGCAGCGCGGCCTTCGTTCACCAAGACCTTGCCGCCGGATTTTACGCCGCCTCAGTAACGTCTTAACGTTGCCGATGATTCCCCGCAAGCGCATCGATATCGGTTTCCGCGATCTCGCGCGAGGCTTGATGTTTTGCGGCGCGCCGGGTGACGGCCTGCGCGAGCGTGCGCAGGTCGAATCCACCTGGGATCGCCGCGCCAATCTCGCGTGTCTTTCGGTGCGCAGCGGCTTCGATGCGTTGCTCGCGGCATTGGCGCTGCCACCCGGCAGTGAAGTGCTGATGTCGGCCGTCAACATCGCCGACATGGCACGTATCATCGACGCGCACGGACTCGTCGCGGTACCCGTCGATATCGACATGCGTACGCTGCAAGTGCCGCTGGCGAATCTGGAGCGCGCGATCACGCCACGCACGCGCGCCGTGCTCATTGCGCATCTCTTTGGCAGCCGCATGCCGCTGCGGGAAATAGTCGAATTTTGTAATAGAAACAAATACTTACTGATTGAAGATGCAGCGCAGGCGTATACCGGTGACGCGTGGCGCGGCGAGTCTCGCGCCGATGTCAGTTTGTTTAGCTTCGGTCCGGTAAAACCGGCGACGGCGCTGGGTGGCGCGGTGCTGAGTTTTCGCGACGCCGCGCTGTGTGCACGCGTGCGTGATCATATGGCGCGCTGGCCATTGCAGTCGCGTGCGAGTTACGCGTTGCGGCTCGCCAAGTACGCAGCGCTGGCGCCGTTTGGACAGCGCTTGGTGTTTGGTGCGCTGGCGATGCTCTGCCGCTGGTGCGGCACCACGCACGAAGCGATGGTGTCGGGTGTGGCGCGCGGTTTCAAGGGTGGCGATTTTTTTCAGCGCATCCGCCGGCGTCCGTCGGCGCCGTTGCTGCGTCTGCTGCACGCGCGTATCGCGCAGGGCGAGCAGGCGAGTGCACTGCGGCGTGCGGCGAATGCAACACGGCTGCAAGCGCTGCTGGAGAGCGACTGCGTCGGTGCGCATGCAACGGAACACTGGCACTGGATTTTTCCGCTCACCCATGTCGATCCCGACGGACTGATCCGGCGTCTGGCTGCACGCGGCTTTGACGCGACCCGGCATGCGTCGAGTCTGCATGTGGCGCCGCCGCCGCCCGCTGCGCTGCCCGCGCTAGAGGCCGAGCGCGTGTTCGCCCAACTGCTGTACCTGCCCGCGCATGAGGGCATGAGCGAGCACGACATTGAACGCATGGCGGCAGCGGTCGCCGCATTTATGCCGCGCGTTAGAAATGCCGCGAGGCCGTCACCGGCATAAGCGCGGGATCCAGCTTCAACTCGAGCAAGGTGTTGTGTTTGAGGCCGCCGCGCAGCGGTTTAAGTGCGGCTGCAAATTCACGTTCGTTCGACGCGCAGGCATAACCCCAGTCATAGAGTTTTGCCAGCCCGCTGAAATCAAGCACCGGCGGCTCGATCGTGAATGATTTGAGCGGGCCGCCCGCAAGCCGCGAGGCGGCGGCGTTCAATGTTGCGTAGCGGCGATTGGCTAATATCACCAGCAGAATTTTCGTGCGGTGATGTTCGGCGGTCCACAAGGCCTCAGAGGCATACAGCGCGGAACCGTCGCCGATGACGGCGACGATCTGGCGTTTGTTTTGACCGATGGCGGCACCCACCGACGCCGCGAGGCCCCAGCCGATGCCGCCGCTGCCGTTGATCAGGTATTCGCCGGCGTTGAGATTCATCCACTGGCGCACATCGGAGGTGGACAGCCCCGCTTCGTCGAGCCAGATGGCGTCGCTGAATTGCTCGAGCAGTGCGTGAATCGCGCGCGTGGGGTGCAGCGCGCGTGCGTTGCGCGCGGGCAGGGCGAGTGGCGCGCGAGCGGGGGCCGCCGCTGTGGCGCGGCGCGAACCCACGGCATCGATGATGGCGGCGAGCGCGGGTTTCAAGTCGGTGACGGTGGCCAGCTCGTATTCGCCGTCGGGTGCGGTCGCACTGACGTCATTGCCAAGCCACGCTTTGCGCTGGGGTAACGTGGCGTCGCTGTACAGTGTGTTGCGCAAGCCGCGTCCACCGACAAACAGCAGCGCATCGTGGGCCGCGAGCCGCTCGGCCACTTGTTTCAAACTGGGCGGCAGATAGCCGGCATAGCGCGGCGAGCGGCTGGTGATGGGCAATACGCCGGTGTACGGCGCTGCATACACCGGCGCGCCGAGTTGTACTGCCAGTTGCTCAAGTTCGGCGCTGGCGTTGTTCCAGTGCACGTCTTCGGCGGCGATGAAGGCCGGGTTTTTTGCAGCGGATAAAAATTTTTTATAGGCGAGGGCCTGTGGCTTGGATAACGCCGCTAAGGTGCTTGAGGTGATTGCAGCGGGTTGCGCATCGATCTCGGTCTCCAGCAAATCCGGCGGACAAATCAGCGCGACGGGGCCATACGGCGGTGACATCGCTGTGCGCAGTGCGCGGCGTATGTTGGCCGCGGCATCGTGTACGGTGTTCAGCATGAACACCGCCTTGCACACCGCGCCGGCCATTTTTTCCACCGGCCCCCACAGAATGGGATTGGTGTGCAAAAAGCGCCGGTCTTGCCCGCCGACCAGCACCAGCAGCGGCGTGCCCGCAATGCCCGCGGTATACAGCGTGCCCATGCCGTTGCCCAGGCCCGGTGCGACGTGCAGGTTGACCACACCGAGCGAACGCGTGGCACGCGCGTAGCCGTCGGCCATGGGCACTGCAGACACTTCTGACAGCGCAACGATGTATTTAAGTTTATTGCGTAGTTCACACGCTTTGACCAGCGGCAGTTCGGTGGTGCCGGGGTTGCCGAAAATGTGAGTGACGCCGTTATGTTCGAGCGTTTGGAGTAAGAGGTCTGCGATTTTCATGTTGTGTTTTTTTGCGCTGTGATACAAAACGCTGATGTCAACTTACGCCAACTTGCCCGCCGCGCCATACTCGTGATAGCGCTGCGCCAGTGCGCCGTAGAGCGCCGTGGGCAACTGCTCGTCAGCCGCCGTCAGGGATAGCAGAATCTCGGCCATGTGCACATTGTCCTCATGGCCGTTCCAGAATTTTTTGTAGGCGCCGCTTTTGTAGCCGCGATCCTGGCGAAAATGATTGAGCACGTTTTTGGAAACGTAGTCACGATACAGCACTGCGGGCGGCAAATCGCACGCGTTGAACAGATGGGCGACCAGCGGCAGATGCAGCCGGCGCACGGCCGCCAGCGCGGTAAGTAATTCAAGCTGTTGGCGAATGTCCAGCGCGGCGATGCGATAACCTTTGCCGTCGAATGTCAGCGACGATTCGGCAACCCAGTCGCGCGCCATGGCTGCCGCGACGGCAGCCTTGTCACCTTTGCCCAGCACCAGATACTCCGACAGCACAAAGTGCCAAATGTCGATCATCTCAATGCGCAGTTGCACAAGGTCGGGTGACTGTTTTTTCCACCATTTCCAGCCGTAGTGTTCCAGCGCCTCGGTCGCTTCAACCATCACCGCGCGCAGGTAAGCGTGGCCCTGGGTCAGCCAATCGGCGTCGATTTTTTTGTTCATGCTGTCTTGCAGTTCAAGCATGGCCAGCAGCATGCCGGTCGTGGGTGAGGTCATTACTCGCTCCTCTGGAATCGCGCGATTGTAATGGCAAATCCCTGCTTTGGTTAGTCGGATTGCTTTACAATTAATGGCTATGTTCATCAATTTTCTGTTCACCGAGCTGAGCCTGACCTGGCTGGATCTCGTCGCTGTGCTGCTGTTCGGCGTGGGTTGGGCGGGCTACGTTTACTTTGCCAATCGGCACGGCGTGCGGGTGCCGAGTTTGCATACCAGCATGGATCGTTTTCGCCGCGCGTGGATGGTGCAGATGGTCGGGCGCGACAACCGCATGGTTGATGTCAACGTGATGCGCAGCGTCACCCGCAGCTCGCAATTTTTTGCCTCGACCACCATACTGATCCTCGGCGCGCTGCTGGCATCAATGAGCTATGTGCAGCATGCACAGGATCTGGTGTCGGGCCTGCCGTTTACCGTCAAGGCCTCGGCGCGGCTGCTGGAAATCAAGATGCTGCTGCTGGTGCTGATATTCGTACACGCGTTTTTTAAATTTACCTGGGCGATACGGCAACTTAACTTTACCGGCATTCTGGTAGCGGCTACGCCGAAAACCCCTGTGGGGGACCCGGAGCAATTGGCGCCACATATCAATCGTATTGCGCGCATCACCTCGTATGCCGGCTCCAATTTTAATCATGGCCTGCGTTCGTATTATTTTGCGGTGGCGGCTATGGCATGGTTTCTGCACCCGGTGCTGATGGTGATTGGGACGGTGTGGGTGATTGGTATTTTGTACCATCGCGAATTCAAATCGAAAACGTTGCAAGCGATGGCGGATGACGATACATCACCGAGCCTACGAGCATAACTCACCGTAAGTATTTGTTTTTAAACAATATTTTCATTAAGTGATTTGCATGTAACGATGTACCTCAGGCACCGCCGTGAGCCGCGAGCCTATCGCCGCGAAAGCCGCGGCGACATTGGCGCCAGACATATGCGCGGCTTCGGCGGCGGCATCGAACCAGGTCTCCTGTGTAACCAGCACGGCCTCGTCGTTGCGCTGAAACACTTCGTAGCGCGCGCATCCGGGCTCGCTGCGTGATTGCGCGGCCAGCGTTTTCATTGCTGCGCTTGCGGCAGCCATGTGTTCGGGTTGAACGCGGATTACGGCCATGACATGCAACATGATTTTCTCCATGGTGATGAAAATATTTCCATATGCATTAGCCTGAATGGCGCTTGCGTATCGAGGCCGATTGCGGCAGTGCGAACGGGTCGTGCCAATGGCCGGCGTTCAAGTCTTCGGCGGTAGCGCTTGGCGTGAAGCGATAGTCTTGATAACGCAGCAGGCGGCAGCCGATGTGCCGCGCCATGGCTTTTGCACCCATGCGCATCACGTCAAAATGATTCCACGCAAACACCGGACGCAGCAGCGGCGACAGCCAGCGCATCCACGGGCGATTCAGGTGCACGTCCCAGCGATAGGTGATCATCACGCCGGCGCTCCCGACCGGTTCCAGCACCCACAGGCCGCGCCCGCTCAAGTCCCCCTCGACGGTGCCCTCCAGCTCGAATGGCGCCACCACGCCGGTGGTTGTGACGCGCAGGCGCAGGCCGTAGCCGAGGCGCGTTCTCCAGTCGACCAGTGCGGTGCTGCCGATGCGCGGTGTGTCATCTTCGGCCGGACGCGTGGCGCCGTCTTCAACGGTGACCGCGCTCACATTGGGCCACCACTGCGGCCAGCGGCGGATGGCGCAGATGCGTTGCCACGCCGGCTCGATGTCGCAATCCAGATGCCCGCGCCGCCCGAGTAGAGCCCGAACGGCTTCTTGCTGTTTTCCGGACGATGGACAAAATAAGTGGCCCAGCCGTTGGGCGCGTAGCCGGTGCTCTGCTCGAATGCTTTGGTGAAGTTGTACGTTTCGACGATGACGCGGTTCAACTGCGCGATGTCGTGTTCGTAGTACTGAAAGTCGAGCCGGCGCTCGTCGGCCGACGGTCGCCAGTATTCGTTGACGAAATCGGCGCGCGAGTAAACGAGCCCCTTGGGCTGCGGCACTTCGACGCCTTCGAATCCATGCTGGATGGCCAGGCGTTTGGCGAAGCGAAATTCGTCACAGGCCGATTGCGACGAGGCGGGCGTCATCGCACCCGGCCCCGCTTTGTGACGCTGGTCGAAAAAACTCGCGAGCTGATGCAAAAACACGATGGCGAGCAGCGCGTCACATGCGCCGCGCATCTGCGTCAATGCCGCGGCGAGTTCCTCCGGAGTTTTATATACCGCGAGTGAAATATCCGAGCGGCATAGC
>JAYUAH010000491.1:0-4021 GCA_043741415.1 Betaproteobacteria bacterium | reverse complement strand
ACGAGCGCGTCGGCATGGTGCCCAACGTCGGCATCATCGTGGGCACGCGCGCGACACTGGTGGTCGATCCCGGCATGGGTCAGAAAAGCGGCGAGGCGGTGCTGCGTGAAATGGACAAGGTGAGCAAGAACAAGGATATCTACCTCGTCAACACGCACTTTCACCCGGAGCACACCACCGGCGATTTGGCGTTCCCCGCCAGCGCCAAGCTGTTGCGCGCAGCGGCGCAGCAGGAAGACGTGGATGAAATGGGTATGAAGTGGGTATGAAGTGGGTGGCCATATTTGCCAATCGCGGCCCTGCGTTGCGCGAGCAACTGCACGGTGCGAAATTTCGTGAGCCTGCCGAAATTTTCGAGAAAGAGAAAACGCTCGATCTCGGCGGCGTGCGCGTAAAAATGGTGCGCCTCGGCCCCGGCCATTCGCGCGGCGACACCGCGATTTTTGTCGAAGGCGACAACGTGCTGTTTGCCGGCGATCTGGCGATGAAACAGTTGTTCCCCGCGTTCGCCACGCCACAATCGCGGCTCGCAAGCTGGCTGACCAGCCTGGACGCGCTCGACGCGATGCGCCCGGTTAAAGTCATCGGCGCGCATTACGACATGGGCGATGCCTCAATGATCAGCGCCTATCGCGGATTTTTAACCGCACTGCGTGACCGCGTTGCGGAAATGAAAAAGCAGGGCAAGTCGTCAGACGAAACCGCCGAGACACTGCGCGCGGAATTTCGCACCAAGTATCCGGATTGGGATCAGCCGTTGCGCATACACGCGGCGGCTACTGCGATTTATCGGGAGTTGCCGTAGCGCACGGCGCGACTTACATCGAATCATCGTAAGTATTTGTTTTTAAACAATAATTTAATTACCTCCCCAAGATCACAGCTCGACCGTCCGAGGTGTTGGCCCATTTGACAACATGGCATCAGTGTTGTCACAATATCCAACATGAAGGCGGTCGAGCTTGTACGCACGCGCGTTGTTGACTCCGAAACATCGTTTGCCGAAATGGTGTTGTGGCGGCTGCCTGTTCCGGTCGATGGATCAACGCATTCGTTCAAGTACCGCTTGGCCTATGTGGTAAACGGTGTCTGTGTGCTGCGCTACGACAACGAAATCGGCAAGGGTTACCACCGGCACTTTGGGGGCAAGGAAAGCGCCTGTGCCTTCAAATCTCCCGATAAACTGATGGCTGATTTTCAACGTGACATTGCGAGGTGGAACCGTGAAAACCGTAATTCTTGACGTGCGCACACCAGACGAATCGATGGCGGCCTTTGCGCGCGCATGGAAGACCGGTAAACCCGAAAAATCGGCGCGCCTCAGCTTTGCCACGCCGCAGCTATTGTGGAAGGTAATGACGGCGAAGCGATTGGAACTCCTCAAGGTACTGTGCGGCGCGGGGCCTGTTTCCATTCGCGAAGCGGCCCGGCGCGTTGGGCGCGACATTAAAGCGGTGCACAGTGATGTGACCAGACTCTTAAACGCCGGCGTGCTTGAACGGGCGGACGGCGGCGGCATTGTTTTTCCGTTTGACGCCGTCAAAGTCGAATTTCTACTTCAGGTAGCTTAGCACGCAGGAGAATGAAGCGCAGCGCAACCCCTCGCTCCGTCCGCATTAAATTTGTTGATGGATTACGTTGCGATTCACCGATGGATAGAATCCACGAACTCGCCACCCACAGGAGATGGGATTGACCAGCAACGCAGCCGGCGCCACGGCGGTATCTCGGGTTGCGACAGCGGGCGTTGCCACCACGCGCGATCGTATTCTGCGCCCGGAATTCACGGGGTCGGCCAGCGAGTACTTCCGCATCTGGATCGTCAACCTATTCTTCACGCTGATCACGCTGGGCATCTATTCGGCGTGGGCCAAGGTGCGCAAGAAGCGCTATTTCTACGGCAGCACGCGTATCGACGGCGACAGCTTTGATTACTTCGGCAGCCCCAAGGCGATACTAAAAGGTCGCATTGTCGCCGTACTGCTGTTTCTGGTTTACGCGTTGACTGGCGAACTTTACCCGGCATCCAAGTTTGTGTTTATCGCGCTCTTTGTGCTGTTATTGCCGTGGCTGGTGGTACGCACACTGACCTTTAATGCGCGCAATTCCGCCTATCGGGGTTTGCGCTTTGATTTCGTTGCCACGCCGCGAGAGGCCGTGCCGGTTTACATCGGCATGCCGCTGCTGGTGGCGCTCACGGCCGGGATCGCTTACGCCTGGTTTGCAGCCCGCAATAAATCATTCATCGTCTCGCACCACGCGCTGGGTACGACGCAATTTGGCTGCGAGCTTCGCGGCCGCGATTTTTTCAAAACGTACTTGCTCTCCGGCCTGATGCTGCTGGTGCTGATGCTGCCTATCACGCTATTGATGGGGTTCGTGATGACCAAGCTCGATCTGCCGGAAAGCATCGAGTGGATGCGCTTTGCGGTCCCCGTCATGTTGATATACGTGGCGTACGCGATGGTGTACTCCTATGTGCAGGCGCGCACCATCAATCTGTTGTGGAACAGCGCTCACGGACCGGGCCTGCACTTCGCCAGCACATTGCAGGCGCGCAAGATGATGCGCCTTTACCTCGGCAACCTGTTTGCCATTGCCGCCACGGCCGGGTTGCTCATCCCCTGGGCCGTGATTCGCACGCTGCGTTACCGGCTTGAGAATTTTACGATCACCGATCAGGGCGCCGATGTTTACCAGGCCAATCCGGCACTGGAGCGCGTGGGTGCCACCGGGCAGGAATTCGGCGACATCTTTAACCTGGACCTTGGCTTGTGAGCATCCTTCAAGCCGTTTATTTTGACGGCAAAGATTCACGCAGGCACGCGGTGAGCCTGATCGTCGCCGGCGACACATTGAAAGTCGTGGGGCGCGACGTCGATGAAACCGTCGACGCCAAAGGCGTGCGCCGCTGACTGCGTGTCGGCAATACCCCGCGCTGGCTGTATTTGCCGGGCGGCGGCGCGTGCGTAACCACCGATAACGACGCGGTGGACCGCATGACCCGCGTGCGCCGTTACGAGCATATCCTGCATGTGTGGGAATCGCGCCCGGCGTACGCCGCATTCGCTATTGCACTGGTCGCGGTCGCAGTGTGGCTGCTGATCGACCGTGCCGTACCGCGCGCGGTCGAGACCATCGCCCTGCACATCCCGGTGGAGACTGCGTCGGCGCTGGGCGAACAAACGCTCAACGGGTTGCAACAACACTTTCTGCAACCCTCCAAACTGCCACAGGCGCGGCAAGAAAAGCTGCGCGCGAAATTCGATGCCATGGTGCGCACCACGCGTGACACTACGCCGTACCGATTAGAGTTTCGCGCAAGTCCCATCGTCGGACCCAACGCCTTCGCGCTACCGTCGGGCATTATCGTGCTGACCGATGAACTAGTGAAATACGCCAATAACGATTTTGAAGTGCTCGGCGTACTGGCGCACGAACTCGGACATGTGCATCACCGGCACACCATGCGGCGCCTGCTGCAAAGCTCGGCCACGGCACTGATCATCGCAGGCATTACCGGCGATGTCGCATCGGCCACTTCGCTCGCCGCGGCCGCGCCGGCGCTGTTGCTGCAAACAAAATATTCGCGCGACAACGAACGCGAGGCCGATCGTTATGCCATCGACATGATGCGTAAGGCCAATTACAACCCCGGCTATCTGGCTGCCATACTGCACCGCATGAGCACTAGAGGCACGCAGAGTTCCAAACGCGGTGGCATGCTGCCGCCGTTTCTATCGTCGCATCCGCCGACCGCGGAACGCGAGGCACTCGCCCGCTCAGGGACGGTGCCGGCGACGTCTGCTGCAGACACACCGGAGGCTGCACAAACTGGGAACGAGACTGATCCAATATCGCTCGTCGCGGATCAACCCAAGCGCAAAGCAATCGACCCTGCGCAACGGGAAATCGCCGCCCTGATCGAGCAAGAGAACTTCGAGGCGCTGGAGCGCGTGCTCGGCGGCTATCAACAAGCATTCGAGGCGGATGCCGGCACCAGCCGCAAACTTGAAAATGC
>JAYUAH010000490.1:0-4022 GCA_043741415.1 Betaproteobacteria bacterium | reverse complement strand
CCACTGAAATCTGCCTGCTGGGCGAGCCGTTCGACGCCCATCAAGCCAAGGCGTGGGGGCTGGTGCGGTCGGTGGTGCCGCACGACAAGCTGATGGACGAGGCGGTGGCCCTCGCGCGCAAATTGAACAGCAAGGCGCCGATCGCCGTGCGCATGACCAAGCAAGCGCTGCATCGCGCACACGACCTTTCCGCCGAGCAATTCGTCGACATGCAGAACACCATGAACAGCAAGCTGCGCGTGACGGCCGATGCCAGGGAATCACTGGCCGCGTTTATCGAGAAGCGGGCGCCGACGTTTAGCGGGGCATAGTTTGGCGGTGCGCGACCTACACCGTGCCGTCCGCACGCAATTGCGCGATTTCCTCTTTTGAATACCCGAATTCGGCCAATATCTCATCGGTATGCTGGCCCAGCCGCGGCGGCATGGCATGGATAGTGGCCGGGCTTGCCGATAAACGATAAGGCGACGTGGGTACGGCGAAAGGCGGCAAACCGGTCGCGGCGGTGTCGTCGAACGGATGGAAGAATTTGCGGTGTTCGAGCTGCGGGTGATGCACGGCTCGCGCGAGCGGGATCACGGCCATGGCCGCAACGCCGGCTTCGTTCAGCAAGCGTTCCCATTCCTGCGCTGTTTTCGTCGACAGCTTGCGCTCGATTTCATCATCGAGGGCCTGCATGTTGTTGCCCACTGCAGCGTCCGTGGCAAAGCGCGGATCCAGGGGAATGTCAGCGGCATCGATAACTTTCCACAGTTTTTCGCGGCGCGCAGCCGCACCGGCCGCGATGGAGAGATGGCCTTCCTTGCAGCGGTAGGTGTTGCTGACGTAGCCGCCTTTGCCCGAGGCATTGCCCACCAGCGGCGGCGTTTCGTTGGCGGTGATGGCGCGCAACACTTCACCGCCCATCATAGTCATGGCTGTTTCCAGCATGGCGACATCGATGGATTGGCCCACACCGGTCTGCGTGCGCTGAAATAACGCGGTGACGATGCCCAGTGCCGCCGCATAGCCCGTGGTGTAATCCACGATGGTAGAGCCCGATTTCAGCGGACCGGTTTCCGGCGTGCCGGTGATGCTCATCATGCCGCTCACCGCCTGCACCACGCCGTCGATGGCCGGATCGCTTTTCTTGGGGCCGGTCTGGCCGTAGCCGGTGACGGAACAGAATATGATGCGTGGGTTAATTTTTTTCAGGTCGTCGTAACTAAGGCCATAGCGCGCCATGGTGCCGCCGCGTAAATTTTCGATCACCACATCGGCATCCTTGACCATGCGGCGAAACACGTCCTGGCCTGCCGGCGTGTTGATGGTGAGCGTGATCGAGCGCTTGTTGGCGTTGTAGGCGAGAAAATTGTGCGCCATCAAGGCCTTGTGAAACGGCGTGGGCAGGTTGCCCGATGTACGTGCCGAATCGCCGCCATCCGGATGTTCGATGTGGATGACGTCAGCGCCGTGCAGCGCTAATTGATATGCCGCAAACGGTGCTGCAACCACGCGCGCCACGGCCAGCACCTTGATGCCGCTGAATGCTTGTTTCATATCCATAGTACGGTGAACCTCCCAACCTATTTCGCCAGCGGTGTTGAATTCAGGAGCTTATATCTTACCGTTCCTTGAACACGGGTTTGCGTTTTTATTGGTGCCGGTCAGCCCGTCACGGCGGCATCGGTTAACATGGCCCATGGTGTCGAAACCAACGATGACCGAAAGCGCATTAGTGATACCCGTGTTGACGAAACGACATGCGGCCATGATGGTTGCACTGGCGGCCCTGGCTGGGTTTGTTGCAGCGACTGCTTCGGCCCAAAGCTATCCCGCCAAACCCGTGCGCTACCTGGTACCGTTTCCCGCCGCGGCCTCGCCCGACATCATTGCGCGTCTGATCGCCGAACGCTTGAGCCGCTTGTGGGGTCAGCAGGTGGTCGTCGATAACCGCTCAGGTGCCGGCGGCACATTGGGCGCTGCCTTCGCCGCCAAGGCGCCGGCCGATGGCTACACCTTGTTTCAATGCAATATTGCGTCGAGTGCCATTGCTGAATCGCTATACGCGAAAATGCCCTACGATCATCAGCGTGACTTCGCACCCATCTCGCTGATCGGCAAGACGCCGAACGTGCTGGTGGTGCATCCGTCGCTGCCCGCGCGCACGGTGCAGGCATTCGTCGCCTATGCCAAGGCGAATCCGGGCGGGCTGAGCTACGGCACTTCAGCAGCGGGTTCGTCGCAGCAGCTTGCGATGGAGTATTTCAAGTCGACAGCGAAGTTTGATGTCGTACATGTCGCCTACAAGGGCGCGCCGCAGGCGCTGTCCGATGTGATCGGGGGGCAGATTCCTTCGAGTGTGCAGACGGCGCCAGGCGTGCTGCCGTCGATTCAAAGTGGGCGCGTGCGCGCGCTCGCGGTGATGAGCCTCACACGCATGCCGCAGTTGCCGGCGGTGCCGACCGTGCATGAAAGCGTGTTGCCCGGTTTCGAATCGAGTTCCTGGTATGGCTTGTGCGCGCCCACCGGCACCCCGGCGCCGATACTCGACAAAGTGCATGCCGATCTCACCGCCGTATTACGCCTGCCCGAGATGCAGCAGCGCTTCAAGGAAATGGTCATCGAAATTGCGCCGACCAGCCGCGACGAATTTGCGAAGTTCATGCGCGCGGAGACGGCGCGCTGGGCGCGCGTGATCAAGGACGCGGGCATTGCGCAGCAGTAGGTATTGAGTGCCCGTCACGCGGCGATGGCCTGTGAGACCGTGGGACCCTCTCCCTTCAAGGTCGTGCGGCGCATGTCGCGCGGTTCATCCGGCGGGAACGGCCGCGCGCGATGCATGGTCTGGCGGTTGTCCCATATGACAAGATCATTCACTTGCCATTGATGCGAATAGACAAATGGGCGTTGCGTGGCGTGCTCGGTCAGATCGCGCAGCAATAACCGAGCCTCCGGCAGTTGCCAGCCGAGGATGGTGCCGGCGTGGGACGACAGGTAGACAGACTTGCGGCCAGTCTGCGGCAAGGTGCGCACCAGCCGCTGGCGCACGGGCTTAAAGCGCTCGCGCTCCTCCGGCGAGAACTCCCGAAAGCCGATGGTATCGCGCGAGAACATCTGCGAGTGCTCGCACACGAGAGGCTCAATCAGCGCCTTGGTTTCGTCGTCGAGCGCCTCGTAGGCGGCGCCCATGTGGGCGAACTCGGTGTTGCCGCCCTTCGACGGGATGCACAACGCACGCAGTAGTGAATATTTCGCCGGCGTGTTTTTGAACGACGAGTCGGAATGCCACAGGCGATTGCCGATGGCGAACAAGCGCCGGCGGTCATCGCGCCCAAACGGCTGGTTGTTGCCGTCGAGGTTCGACACGTCGGCGAATGTGGTCGGTAAGCGGAAATCGGCGGCATTGCGCAGGCTGCTGCCGATGGCGTGTTCGATCGGACCCAGCGCCAGCGTGAAGGCCAGGTGCTGCTCGTCGGTGAGCGGCTGGCCGTGGAACACCAACACCGCATGCTGCGCCATGCCGGCGTGAATTTCCTCGGCCTGCGCGGCGGTGAGGGGTACGCGCAGATCGATGTTTTCGACTTCGGCGCCGATGTGGGGCCCGAGCTTGCGCAACTGGATAGGCATGATGTTCCTCTCCTTGAATCAGATGCTCTACGCACATGCTACGCGGCTAGCCGCGATTGTCATCGCCGGGAATTTAGTGCGGTGCTACACCTTACCGCCCCTTAAACACCGGCTTTCTTTTCTCCATGAACGCCGTGCGCCCTTCGGCGTAGTCTTCGCTGCCGAAGCATTCATCCACTACGCGATCACACAGCGCCAGATCGCGTTGGTGATCGTCTTTGGCGATTTCGCCGAGACATACTTTCACAGCTTTGAGTGTCAGCGGCGCGTTGCCGCCGATGGTTTTAACGTATTGGGCGACGTAGTCATCGAGTTTGTCGGTGCTCAGCACGCGGTTGACCAGGCCCATGTCTTTTGCTTCCTGCGCGTCGAACTGGCGTGCGGTATAAAAAATTTCCGCGGTGTTGGCGGGC
>JAYUAH010000489.1:0-9315 GCA_043741415.1 Betaproteobacteria bacterium | reverse complement strand
CGGGCCTTTCTTCCAGACCTCGGGCGGTTAACTCAGCGGTAGAGTGCCACCTTCACACGGTGGAAGCCACTGGTTCGATCCCAGTACCGCCCACCAATCACGCTGAGCGCAGTGACCCGCGCTAAACATCACGCACTAAGGCGCGAGGTATTCTTTTGCACGTCAGTCGCGTCGCGGAAGCGTTCGCGGATAGCCTCAATTTCAGGACGAATCTTCACAAAAAGATTGACCAGATTGGGGTCAAAATGGCTGCCGGCGTTTTCGTTCAGAAAACCGATCGCGGCTTCCACAGTCCATGCCACCTTGTACGGCCGCACTGACGTCAACGCATCAAACACGTCGCAAATCGCGACGATGCGCGCTTCGACCGGTATCGCGTCCCCCGCCAGCGCATTCGGATAACCGGTGCCATCCCATTTTTCATGATGATGCTGCGCAATGGAGCACGCCACTTGCAGCACCGGTGCCGAGTGGTTGCCGAGCATTTCGACGCCAAACTCGACGTGCTGCCGCATGATCACCTGCTCTTCATCGGAGAGGCGTCCTTTCTTGAGCAAAATATGATCGGGCACACCGATCTTGCCGATATCGTGCAGCGGGCTCGCCATGTAAATCATTTCGGTCAGGTGCGCATTGATGCCCGCCGCCCGCGCCAGCGCGCGGCAACTGTGACTGACGCGCGTGACGTGGTTGCCCGTGTCGTTATCGCGGAACTCGCCGGCCTTGGCCAGACGGCGCAGGATTTCAGTCTGCGATTCCTTTAACTCTGCGGTGCGTTCGGCGACCTTTTGCTCGAGGATTTCGTTTTGGCGCTCGCGCTCGTTGTAGAGCATGCGTACTTCGAGGTGATTACGGATGCGGTGCGCAAACTCGTCATCGACAAACGGTTTCGAGATGTAGTCGCGTGCGCCCTCTTTCAACGCCTGCAGCCGCACCTCGGCGCCCTCATGCGCCGTGAGCACGATCACCGGCATGAACACACCATTGAGCTGGCCCTTGAGTTGGCGCATGACATCAACGCCATTCATCACCGGCATTTCCATGTCGAGCAGGATCAGATCGTACGGCGTCGCCGCATAGGCAGAGGCGACGGACGTCGGATCGTTGGTCAGAACGACATTGGCATAACCACGCCGGCGCAGCATCAGCCCCATCAGGTCAAGCTGATCCTCGTTGTCATCCACGACCAGAATACGCGCGGCGTAGATCCTCGTGTCGAGATCATCCATGGCGGCTCGCACGACGGCTGTCGACGCGTTGCTCATGGGCGTGCCCGCGACACGATGCCTGTGCGCTCAAGACCCAACATAAAGCCGTGTGGTATAGCCATTTCACGCATTCGTCCGTCCCGTATCCCTGAAATTACCATCAACCGGTCACGCCGTTGACCTAAACCCGTGGCGCTACCGTGCACCCACCGCCTGTGCATCAATTATGCACCTAGGATGCCAACGGGCTACAGCAACCCGCCACCTGAATCCCAAGTTTTACAATTATTTTACAACTATGTAACAAAGTTCGCTGGCAATTTGAGGGGGCGAAATACGCCCGTCCATCCATCCGCTGATGGCTCAGGCCCCGTCGCACCCGCTCCCAAACGGGCGCCTATCCTGCGCCCATACTGCGCTCACTCCGTCACTACTGGCACGATGCGGCGCTCGTCGATCGACCGTAGCACGGCGTTGGTCACCGCCACCGTGTAGGCACTGTCTTCGCCATCGGGCAAGTTGCTGCGCCGGCCCTGTAATTCCCCTTCAAAGGCTTGCACCTGAAACTCGTACGCCGGACTGGCGGGGAAGCGTTCTTCGGTCGCGCCATTTTTGGCGCGCACCGTCACCACATGTTCCTTTGCCCAGCGCAGCGCCGACGTCACCAGCGTAGCTTCAGAACCCTCGATCACCAGATTATTTTCGCCCTGCGGCACTTCGCGCGTGGCGCGCACCTGCGCATGGCCGCCGCCCTGCAAGCGCCCCTGCACCGTAAACGTGTCATCGGCATGGCCGTCGCGACGATCCGGGTTGGTAAACGCGCTGACTTCAACAAATTTTTGTCCGCTGACCCATTGCGTGAGATCGAGCAAATGCACGCCCACGTCGTACATCACGCCGCTTTGCGAGTTGTCGAGCCGCCAGGTTTTGCGCGGCGGCATGGCGGAGGTGCGTTCCAGCGACATCTCGACAATTTTACCGAGCCGTCCCGATAGCACGATGTCACGCGCACGCGTCACCGCGGCATCCAACCGAATCTGATGCGCGATGCGCAGAATCACGCCGGCCTTGCTGCATGCCGCCGCCATCTCACGCGCGTGGTCGGCGCGCATGGCGAAAGGCTTTTCGCACAACATATGTTTTTTTGCGCGCGCACCGGCCAGCACCGCTTCGTGATGCATCGAGTTAGGCAGCGCAATGTACACGGCGTCGATATCCGAATCGTTCATCAGCGCATGCAAATCGGCATGCGCGCGTGCAACATTAAAACGCTCGGCGAAGGCTTTGGTTTTTTCCAGCGTGCTGCCCAGGCATGCGACGATTTCAGAGCCTGCACTTTTTACCATCGCGGGTGCGACAAAATCAGCAGCAGCCCAGCCCAAGCCCACGATACCCCAGCGCACAACCCTAACATTTGATTTCATTAAACTTTCCAGTTAGACAACACACAGCTTACGTTTTGCTTCGAGATATTCTTTCTCCAGCCGGTCGACCAAATCAGCGACCGGCGGCACGTCATCGATGTTGCCCACGCCCTGCCCCGCACCCCAGATTTCGGTCCAGGTTTTAGGACGATCTTCGCGATTGCGGTATTGCCCCGGCGCCTCTTGCACCGGCAGATTATCGGGATCGAGTCCCGCGTTGCGTATGCTGCCGGCGAGATAACTGCCATGCACACCTGAAAACAACGGCGTGTAAACGATGTCGCCGGAATTCGATGCAACGATCATCTGCTTGTAGCCTTCCTTCGCCAGCGATTCTTGGGTCGCAATAAAACGGGTGCCCAGATAAGCGAGATCACACCCCATCGCTTCAGTCGCCAGGATCGCCGAGCCATTGGTGAGCGCACCCGACAGCACCAGCGGGCCCTTGTGAATGCGCCGCAATTCATTCACCAGCGCAAACGGATTCAAAGTACCCGCATGTCCGCCCGCGCCGCCGCACACCGCAATCAAGCCGTCCACGCCCGCCTCCAGCGCTTTTTCCGCATGGCGTACTTTCACCACATCGTGAAACACCAGGCCGCCGTAGGCATGCACCCGCGGCACGATGGCCGTCGGCGCGCTGAGCGAGGTAATCACAATCGGCACCTTGTGCGCGAGCACGACTTCGATGTCCTGCTCCAGACGTTTGTTCGCTTTGTTGACGATCAGGTTCACCGCAAACGGCGCCACTTTTTTATCAGGATTTTGCTTTTGATACTGCGCGAGTTCGGTTTCGATACGCGTCAACCATTTATCGAGTTCTTCCTGCGGACGCGCATTGAGCGCCGGGAACGAGCCGATCACGCCGGCTTTACATTGCTCGATCACCAGTTCCGGGCCGGATACCACAAACATCGGTGCCGCCAGCACGGGCAGACGCAAATGCGCGCGCAAATCATTGGGCAGGGACATCAATACTCCTTGGATTTAAGTTCTGTTCTAAACGATTTTATACCATGCGCCTGAACCGTTAATTGCAACGTGCGACCGGCCTGCGCACAAAATTGGACTTGCGCTCGGTGAGCGATTCCAAAAACGCCACCACATCATTGATTTCGGCCTCGCTCAATTTCAGCGGCCGCAGCATGGTATCGGTGGGCACGGCTTCTGCAAACACATCGCCGGTGTAGAGGTGCGCCTGATGCAGCAGGTTCACGTCGATCTCGGAATAATGCTTCACCACCGCTTGCAAAGTGGCGAAATGACCGTTGTGCATATACGGCGCGGTACGCGCAACATTGCGCAGGCTCGGCACTTTGAATTGTTCAAATGTTTGCGGCGCCAAATCGACAAAGCGCGTGGAACTTGCAGTGGATTTATTTTTGTCATCGCTGTAGCTGCCCAGCAGATTAAAACGGCTCGCGCGCAATAGCTTGATGCCCTGATAGCGGCCCCAGTCGATGCCACCGGACTTCCTCACGATGGGGATGCCGATTTCATGAAATTCGCTGTGCGTAAAATTCGGCCCAAAGTGGCACAAACTGCAATTGCCTCTACCCACAAATAGCTGTGCGCCGCGGCGCGCGTTTTCCGGATAAGTCGCCGCTGCCTTCCAGTCTGATTTCGCCAGCGCGTCGCGAAAATCATCAAAGGCGCTGCGTCCGCTCACCAGCGTCTCTTGAAACGCCGCCAGCGCCTTGCCCAGATCGATCATCAGCGTCTCGTCGTCTGCGGGCGGCTGCGCACCAAACACCGCGCGGTAGCGGCACGACAGACCGCTATCGTTACGAATTAACTGGCTCACGTGACGTTCGCTGGCGGCCATCTCTTTCGCATCCAGCAGTGGCCGCACGCTCTGCGCCCACAAATTGTCGTGGGTGCCATCCCAGCCAAACCAGCGGTGATAACGCACGTCGAGCAGCGTGGGCGTATTGCGATCCACTTCCGCCATCGCGACACCGAGTTTGCGCGCGTCCGTCCAGTTTTTTTCCGGCACGTGGCAAGTGGCGCAGGACACGTTGCCATTGCCCGACAGTCTGGAATCAAAGAACAACTGCTCGCCGAAAACTATCGCCGCGGCATTGCCTGAAACACGATTGCTGACGTCGCGCGTCCACGGCGCGGGCCACGGACCATGGCGCAACAGCGCCTGGATTTCGGTCGCGCTTAAGTCCAACGCGCCGCCCTGCGCTGTCGCAACCGTGGGCAAGGCCACTAGCCACAGCAGCGCCGCGGCCAGCAGCGCAACCACGCGCTGTAATAGTGTTGTGCTAACGTCGTTCATTGCAGGGTTGGATTATGTCATCAATTGAGCGAGAATCCGTATTCACAAGATTACCGGCCACGCCACCATGAGCACCATGAGCACCACGAGCAAAGAATACGTTCCCCTGTTCAAACCGCCGGCCGAGCGCAGCACCAGCGCTTTGTGGTTTGCGTTTGACGGCGGCAAATTGCTGGTGCAAATGACGCAGGATGGCCCGGCGCTGCCGACCTTCGCGCATCCGCATCTGCATGGCATGGAAACTGCGCAGGAACATTATCTGGGCACCTACGACGGCACGCATTGTTATGCCGCTGAACTCGCAGCCGCGCAAACAGCGCAAAGGTTACCCGAAGGCCACGCCATGCTGGGCCTGCGCGACATGCTGAACCACGTGGATGACACGCTGGCGGGTATCTCCGGACGCGCATTCCAGATTCTCGAATGGAATCGCAATCATAAATATTGCGGCCGCTGCGGCGGCGAAACCGTGCCCCGTGAAAACGAGCGCGCGCGCACCTGCCCCACGTGCAAACGCACCAGTTATCCGCCGGTGGCGCCGGCGATTATGATTTTAATTTCCCACGGGCGCAAACTGCTGCTCGCGCGCAAGTTCGGCTGGGGCAACACGCGTTACTCAGCACTAGCGGGATTTGTCGAACCCGGCGAAACCCTCGAAACCACTGTCGTCCGCGAAACGCGCGAAGAAGTAGGCGTCGAAATCAAAAACATCAAATATTTCGGCAGCCAACCGTGGCCATTCCCCAATAACCTGATGATTGCATTCACCGCGGAATACGCCGGCGGCGACGTCACGCCCGACGGCGTGGAAATCGAAGAAGCAGCCTTTTATGATGTCGACGAATTGCCCAACCTGCCGCCGGGCATCAGCATTTCGCGGCGCATGATTACTGCCGTGGCGGAAGAACTCAGAAAACTACCTAAATCATGAACCCGCTACAACAAACCAAACAACTCGGCCAAAGCATCTGGCTCGACAATCTGTCGCGCACGCTGATACAGGAAGGCGCCCTGCAAAAGCTGATCACTGAAGACGGCGTGAGTGGCGTCACTTCCAACCCCGCAATATTTTTTAAAGCGATCAGCGACAGCCCCTATTACCGCGATGATGTGCAGCGGCTCAAGGCGGCCAAAACGCCGGCGGAACCGTTGTACGAAACGCTGGTGATTCCCGACATCCAAGCCGCCTGCGACCTGATGCTCCCCGAATACGAGCGCACCCATGGCCGCGATGGCTATGTCAGTCTCGAAGTTTCACCCGCGCTCGCGCACGATGCGGCGGGCACGATAGCAGCGGGGCTGCGGTTGAAAGCCGCGGTAGAACGCAAAAACCTGCTGATCAAAGTGCCGGCAACCGCAGCGGGACTCAAAGCCATCGAAGAACTGATTGCACTCGGCTGTTCCGTGAACGTTACCTTGATGTTTTCGCTCGCGCATGTGAATGCGGTGGCACAGGCTTACATACGCGGCTTGCAGCGGCTGGTGGATGGCGGCGGCGATCCGCGTCCGGTGAAATCCGTAGCGAGTTTGTTCTTGAGCCGCGTGGATACACTGGTCGACAAACAGCTCGATGGCATCGGCGGTGCGGCGCTCGCGTTGCGCGCTTTGTACGGTAAGGCTGGCGTGGCACTGGCGAAACTTGCGTATGCAGAATATCAAAAAACATTCAAGTCTGCGGCATTTGCAGCGCTCGCCGCGCGCGGGGCGCAGCCGCAATTCATGCTGTGGGCGAGCACCGGCACCAAGAACGCGGCCTACAGCGATGTGCTGTACGTTGAATCGTTAATTGGCGCCGACACCATCAACACCATACCCGATGCCACGCTGGCCGCTTTTCGCGATCATGGCAAAGCGGCGTTGACCTTAGATAGCGGTATGGCTGATGCGCAGGCGCACTTCGACGCATTAGCGAAAGCCGGTATCGACATGCATCTCGTGGGCGAAACGCTGCAAGTCGAAGGCGTGAAACTTTTCGAGCAAGCCTTCGATCAACTGTTAAAACTGCTGGCGTAGCGCGAGGCGACAAATACGCAATATCGGTATTATACGTAAGTATTTGATTTTAAACAATTTTCCATAAACACTTGCCGCCACTCGCTTGGTCGATTTCCGCCAGTTGCGCCTCATGCGCAGCCAGTTCTTCGGCGCTCGCGCGCAGCACCATCACTTCAATTTTTTCGCGCGCGGCATCGATGATCTGCGTGGTGGCCGTGGGTTCGCTGTCGATCAACAGACTGTTCTGTCCGCGCGTCATCGCGAGATAAACTTCCGCCAGCAACTGCGCATCGAGCAGCGCGCCGTGCAAGGTACGTCCGGCATTGTCGATCTGATAACGCTCGCACAGCGCATCGAGGCTGTTGCGTTTGCCCGGATGCAGTTCGCGCGCCTGCTTTAACGTATCCAGCACGCTGGCACACACGGTGGTGATCGGCTGCATGTCGAGCAGCCGCAACTCGTGATTCAAAAATGAAATATCAAACGATGCGTTGTGAATCACCAGTTCCGCGCCTTTGACGTAATCGACAAACTCCTGCGCAATTTCACGAAACTTCGGTTTGTCGGCGAGAAATTCGCTGGTAATGCCGTGCACCTGCAACGCGCCCGCCTCGCTCTCGCGTTCGGGATTGATGTAGCGGTGAAAATGTTTGCCGGTCGGCTGCCGGTTGAGGATTTCCACGCCGCCGATTTCGATAATCCGGTTGCCCAGCGCCGGATCAAGCCCGGTGGTCTCGGTGTCGAGGATGATTTGCCGCAGCTCAGCCATTTTGTATCATCTCGACGCCGCGATTGGCCAAGGCGTCGGCCCGTTCGTTGCCGTTGTGTCCCGCGTGGCCCTTCACCCACAGCCACTCGATATCGTGCTGTTGCGAAAGTTCATCGAGCGTTTTCCACAGGTCTTCGTTCTTCACCGGTTTTTTGTCCGCGGTGCGCCAGCCGCGCTTTTTCCAACCGTGTATCCACTCGGTGATGCCCTGTTGCACGTATTTCGAGTCGGTATGCAGTTGCACGTTGCAACGGCACGGCAGCGCTTCCAGCGCACGGATCACCGCCATCATTTCCATGCGATTGTTGGTGGTCAACGGCTCACCGCCGCACAGTTCTTTTTCTTTGCCGTTCAGTTCCAGCAGCGCGCCCCAGCCGCCGACACCCGGATTGCCCTTGCACGCGCCATCGGTGTAAATCTTTACCACCGCACTCATTGCCCCTCCAACGGTTCACGCCCCGCGGGTTGTCCACGCGCGGCGAGTTGTTCCTCTTGCTTTTGCGGCACTGACACCAAGTCCTTGCGCGGCGTGCGCTGCGCCCAGCGCGGCGTAATGATGCGCATGCCGCGCACGCGCTTGATGGCGTGTATAAAAGTCACCGCGCCGCTGAACGGCCACCAGCGGTCGCCCGCCGACTCCATGAACTTGAAACGGTCTATCCACTTTTGACTGGCGCACGGCGGCACGTAACAACCCATGGCGCCGCCCGCCATCTCGAAGCCGAGCAAGGCCAGCCAGTCTTTAAGCCGCATCAAATGAATAAAGCGCCCGTGCCACGGATACGCATCGCGCTTGGCAAAGGTGCGGCGCGCGCCCCACAGGCTCACCGGATTAAAACACGTCACCACCACATGCCCATCCGGCACCAGCGCGCGTTCCACTTCGCGCAGGATCTGGTGTGGGTTAGCGGAAAACTCCAGCACGTGCGGCAGCAACACCAGATCAACACTGGCGCTGATCACCGGCAATTCCGTCGCGTCCGCGCGCAGGCTGGCCGCGGGGCTGCGATCCACGGTGGCGCGCAACGGCATGCGATTGGCACGCAACAGATCAAGGTCCGGCAGCCCGATTTGCAACGCGTTGTAGCCGAAAATATCGCTCACCGTTTTATCGATATAGGCGCGCTCGCGCGCGAGCAGGTATTGCCCCAGCGGCGTTTGCAGCCACTGCGCCGCGTCGGCACAGGGCGGCAACACGGCAGCAGCGGTATCCAGCGGTTGCATTGACATGCGCCAAGTTTAAATCATAATCGGACTGCCGATGGCTCCAGCGAGTCTTAAATCAGCCGCGAATCAGTCGCAATCAGGAGTTTTCATGAGCTCATACGATGTTGTACCCTTACGTGCCTTCAACGACAACTATATCTGGACCCTGCGCGATGCGAGTCACGCCATCGTGGTCGATCCGGGTGATGCCCAGCCGGTGTTGCACTATTTGGCGGCTGAAAAGCTTGAACTGGCCGCGATCATTACCACGCATCATCATAAAGACCACATCGGTGGCGTGAAAGAACTCATAGAACGCTTCGCCGGGCGCGACATTCCGGTCTACGGCCCGCACGATCCGCGCGTGCCCGAGGCCACCCAGCGCCTGCGCGAAGGTGAGTCCATCACACTACCGCATTTCGGCATTAC
>JAYUAH010000488.1:0-1590 GCA_043741415.1 Betaproteobacteria bacterium | reverse complement strand
CCGAGTTTCGCGCCAGGCGTGCCAAAGCCCCAGTCGTAGCTAAGATCCATGGGCATGAAGGGCGACACGTGCATTGCTTTGTCGCTGCGATAGAACTGATATTTTCCCGCCGTGCCGCGATAGGGCACGTCAAGCACGTAGCAATGCTGCTCGCCCCACGGCGTATTGTTGACTTCGGCCACTATGCATTCGACATGCTCGCCGCCGGCGTCGAAACAGTAGTAAAAACTCACCGGATTAAAACCGTAACCGAAGTAGCGCAGGTGCGTCAGCAAGCGGATCGGCCCGCACAAACGGCGACCGGTGCGTTGCGCCACCAACTCGCGCACCGCCTGGTCGAGCGGCACCGCAGAGTCGCCCAGATGCTGCGCGCGGTCAAAGCGCGCCAGTGCCGCGCGCCGTGTAGACCACAACCAGCGGCCACGAAACACCGTATCCAGTTCCGCCAGATCGAGGTACATCATGAATAGCGGGTAGCGGAACATGTGCGCACGCGGCGCGTAGCGCCGGTGCCTAAGCCACCCGTGATAAATCGCGCTGCGCATGGGCTGTGCTCTGGAAATGCTGTAACGCGGCCAACGCGCTGACCACGCCGTCCTCATGGAATCCGTAGCGCCAGTAGGCGCCGCAAAAGTACGTGCGATTTACTCCGTTGACCTCACGCTGGCGCTGCTGCGCGGCCACACTGGCGCGCGTGTACAGCGGATGGTGGTAGGTCATGCGTTTGATAATGTGCCGCGGCGCGATGCGCGCGCTGTTGTTGAGCGTGACGCAGTAGGTATGGCGCGACGTGAGATGCTGCAAAATATTCATGTTGTAGGTCAGCGCCACGCGCTGGCCCGGCTCGCGCAGCACGTGGTAGTTCCACGCCGCCCACGCCAATCGCGTGCGCGGTAACAGCGCGGCGTCGGTGTGCAGCACGGCTTCGTTCTCCTGATAGGGCATGGCCCCCAGCACCTCGCGCTCGAGAGCGGATGCATCCGTCAACAAGCGCAGGGCTTGATCGGCGTGGCAGGCAAAAAACACCTGATCGTAACGCTCGGCCTCGGCGCCGCGCACTTTGATCAGCGCACCGGCCGACGTGCGCCGCACCGCTTCCACCGGCGTGTGCAGACGGACGCGCTCGCGAAACGGCGCCACCAGCTTCTCCACATAACGTGCAGAGCCACCGCGGATCGCGCGCCACTGCGGACGATGGTTGACGGACAGCATGCCGTGGTTGTGCAAAAAGCGCACGAAGAAGCGTGCCGGAAAAGCCAGCATCTGCTGCGGGTCGGTGGACCAGATCGCCGCGCCCATCGGGATCAGGTAATCATCCATGAATTCGCGTGTATAGGCGTGCGCAGCGAGGTAGTCGCCGAGGCCAATTTCCGTTTCTGCGGCAAGCAGTGCCGGCGCCTCGCGGTTAAAGCGCAGAATGTCGCGAATCATGCGGTGAAACGCCGGGCGCAACAGGTTGCGGCGCTGTGCGAACAGGGTGTTGAGCGTGGTGCCGTTGTATTCGAGGCCGCTCATCTCATTGCGCACGCTGAAGCTCATGGCGCTGTCTTGCACTGCCACGCCCAGTTCCGCCAGCAGCGCGATGAAATT
>JAYUAH010000487.1:0-1593 GCA_043741415.1 Betaproteobacteria bacterium | reverse complement strand
GTTGGGCCGTCGACAAAGACGGCAACCCCACCACCGATGCCAAGGTCGCATTGACCGGCAGCTTGAACGCCATCGGCGGCGTGAAGGGCGCGGCGCTCGCGCTGATGGTCGAAGTGTTATGCGTCGCGCTCACCGGTGCTGCCTTCAGTTTCGAAAACGATAGCTACTTCGAGCCCGGCAACAATCCGCGCATCGGTCATGCGATACTGGCGATTGATCCGGCGGCGCTGGCCGGCAGCGATGCGTATTTCACGCGGCTGGAGGTAATGATTACGGCCATGCTGCGCGATGAGGGTGTCCGGCTGCCGGGCGTGCGGCGGCAAAAGTTGGCGGCTGTGGCGCGTGCGCAAGGACTGCAAATTGCCGACGCGCAAGTTGCGGAGTTGTTGGCGCTTGCTGGTAAGAAAATTGTTTAAAATCAAATAGTTACATAATAAAGAGGGCGACATGAACACTAAAACTTTCGCACGCGCCACATGCATCGTCGCGTTGATGTTAAGCAGCGCCGCTTGGGCACAAAACGTAAAAATCACGCCGCTTGGCACTCACGCAGGTGAGTTGTGCGCGCGTGATCGCGCAACACTATTTGAAGACCCCACTGGCGTGCGCATACTTTACGACGTCGGGCATTCGCTCACCGGCAGTGATGATCCGCGGCTCGGTGATATTCACGCCGTGTTGCTCAGTCACGCGCATGGCGATCACATCGGCGATCAAAAATTGAAAGCCATGGAAGCCGGCGCGTGCGACGACCCTGGCCTCGTGCCGGCCGGTCCCAACTCCATCACCGCTGAAGTTGCCGCTGCGAAAAACGCCGCCGCGATCATGGTGGTTGATCTCGCAAGCTTCATCGGCAAGAAAATGGAGAACGTTCTCGGCAAACCCGTGGGCCTGTGCCCGCAGCCGGGCGGCATCACCGCCGTGCCGGTGGCCGCAGCGTGCCGCTCGGGCATACATCTGGGCGGCGTGCAAACGCTCAAGGCGGCGGGCGCTGCAAAGGGTGTGGAAATCACCATCGTTTACGCCGCGCACGCCAACAGCCTGCCGCTGAGCCTGCTCAACGAAGCGCAACGCAAGGTGCTCGCTGCCGACAACCTCAGCATCGCCGCCGGGCCGCCCGCCGGCTTTGTGGTGAAATTCACCAACGGCCTCACCGTGTATCTGTCGGGTGATACCGGCCTGCACAGCGAAATGAAAACCATCGTCAACGAGTTTCACAAAGCCAATCTCGCCGTAATGAACCTCGGCCCCAACGCGATTACCGCAACCTCCGGCGCCTATGCCATGAACGAACTGGTGAAACCCGCGGCCGTGATCATTTCGCACCCCAACGAGGCGGTGACCAGCGGCGGCAAACTGCGCCCGAATACGCGTGCGGCAGCGTTCATGGGGCTGATCAAAGGCCGGCCAGTGTATATGGCGTTGAGCGGTAAGACCATGGAGTTTGATGGGACGGGTAAGTGTATGGGGGGGTGTAATTAAGGCGCGTTACACTTGCGTCAGCCAGCTCGTAAATTGCTGCACGGCTTTTCGTTCACGCGCGCGATTGGACGTTAGTAGCCAGTAGGCACGCCCATTGGATGTCATGCGGTA
>JAYUAH010000486.1:0-1594 GCA_043741415.1 Betaproteobacteria bacterium | reverse complement strand
TCGCGGACCAAATGGAGTTTCTGGCACAGCACGTGCCTGCGCAAAGCCGGTTGCACCAAAAACAGGTGTGACCGACCGGCACGGTAATCAACCGGCGCAAAGCCGGCTGCGTCAGAAAGTCTGACGGGCGAAGATTTTGTAGGATGGGTGGAACGCAGCGTAACCCATGCTCCGCCACACGTTCCGTTGCGATGGGTTGCGCTACGCTTCACCCATCCTACGATATTAGCCCGCGCAGTACGGCAGTGCCACCGCCTGCAACACCTCGCCGCTCGCCGCGGTTTGCACGAACGCCGCCACTGCAAGATCGCGCGTTTTCCATGCGGGTGCCACGCGAAATTTATGCGTAATGCCGGCGTCTGCCGCGAACGGCCCGGCCAATTCGCGTACCACAAAATCATGTTCGAGACGTTTGCCTTTGTTCTCGCCCGCGCTCACTTGATTGGCGAGTTTGTTTTCGTAGAGCGCGAGGAACACCGCAGCGCCCGCTTCCTTACGCTGCAGTGTGACGCGCGCTGAAGTTTGCAGCGCACCGGCCGCCGTGTTGAGCGACAGCGCAATATCCGCACCCGGCTTCTCGCGATTGACGGTGGTGATGTTTTGCTGCAAATCGCCGAGGGACAATCCTCGCCGGTAGTCCTGCCCGTCGAGCATCAACTGCGGCGTGTAGACGGTGCGGTTGCGGATGCGCGCATTGACAAAGCGCTGGCGCTCGGTGAAACGCGCCTGCGCGAAGGGGTCTTTCCAGCCGATATAGTCCCAGTAGTCGACGTGATAAGCGAGCGTGATCACGCGCTCGGTACCCAGGCCGCGCGCGGGAAGGGCACTCACCCAACGATCGGTAGGCGGACAACTGTCGCAGCCTTCGGAGGTATACAGTTCGAGCAACACCACGCGCTGTGCGCCGCTGGCGGCGGTGCAGGTGGCGGCGTGCGCCTGCGTGGTAACAACAGTGAGCGCACCAGTGAGGGTGAGGCTAACGACGACAACGAAGCGATGCGGAATTTTCATGAAGGTGCCCGGTTTGGTTTTGCATTGGTCGACACTGGGCACATTAACTTACAGTGCCATACTGCTGTCAGCGCTTTCTGTTATGATGCTGCGCTTAATTTCGTAACTATTTGTTTTTATTGAGTATTTTATATATGCTGGATATCGATCTGCACAGCCATTCCACCTATTCCGACGGCCAATTGACGCCGCGCGAGTTGGTGGCGCGCGCGCATGGGCGCGGCGTGCAGATGTATGCGCTGACCGATCATGACGAGCTGCGTGGTTTGACCGAGGCGCGCAGCGAGGCCGAGGCGCGCGGCATGAAGTTCGTGGCGGGTGTGGAAATTTCGGTGTCTTGGCAATGTGAAGCACTGAGCGAAACACTGCACATCGTGGGGCTGAACATCGACCCGCAGCACACTGAAATCGCCGACGGTTTGCGCGAGGTGCGCGCAGGCCGCGATGTGCGCGCCGAACGCATCGCGGCTGACCTTGAGCGTGCGGGCGTCGACGGCGCGCTGGCCGGCGCACGGCGCTACGCACGCAATCCGGATTTGATCAGCCGTGCGCATTTTGCGCGCTATATGGTGGAGCGCGGCAT
>JAYUAH010000485.1:0-20667 GCA_043741415.1 Betaproteobacteria bacterium | reverse complement strand
GGCGGCGAAGTCGTCAGCGGGCTCGATGCGCGAGCCGCATTGAGCGAAGCAGAACTCGACGCCACCGAACGCATCGTTGCCATGGCCGACGTGCACCCGTTCATCGAGTTGCTGCGGCAGGGCGCGGATGTGATCATCGGCGGGCGTAGTTCCGACAGCGCGGTGTTCGCAGCACCCGCTATTCATCACGAATTCCCGCGCGATCAAGCCTACTATCTGGGCAAGGTGCTCGAATGCGCTTCGTTCTGCGCGGAACCGTACGGCGGCAAGGAAACCGTGCTGGGTGAGATCAGCGCCGACGACGTGCGCGTCACCGCCATGAGCCCGTCGCAACGCTGCACTGTCGCCTCGGTATCAGGGCACGCGATGTATGAGCGCTCCAATCCGTATGAGGAATTTGTGGCCAGCGGCAGACTCGATATGTCGGCCTGCCGCTATGAACAGTCGGACGAAAAAACCACGCGCATCACCGGCGCCCGCTTTTTTGAGGCACCCGAGTTTCGCGTGAAGCTCGAAGGCTCGGGCAAGGTAGGCGAACGTTACGTCGGCCTCGTCGGCATCCGCGACCCCTACACCATCGCGCATGTGGACGAGGTGATCGCATGGGCACGCGACAAGGTGCGCGAGCGCTTCGGTAATAATGACGACGGAGGCTACCAACTGCATTACACCGTCTACGGCCGCAACGGCGTGATGGGTGAACTGGAGCCGCTGAAACACCAGCCGGGTCACGAGTTGTGCCTGCTGGTGCAGGGTGTCGCGCCGGACGCGGCGATGGCGGAAGAAGTCTGCATGATCGGCACGCGGCAAATGTTCTATGCGCGATTACCCGATGTTAAAGGCTCCGCCGGCTCTGTTGCTTTTGCACTCGATGAAGTGCTGCGCGCGAGCCCGGCTTATCGCTGGACGCTGAATCACACGCTGCGCTGCAGTCATCCGCTCGAGTTGTTTCCTACGCACATGACCACGGCGGGCATATGACGAATAGCATGAAAACACAAAAACTGTCGATCCTCGCCAAAACCATACGCAGCAAAAATGCCGGTGTCGACAAAATTACCTTTGATGTCATTTTTACCAGCCGCGACGTCTACGAGCACGTGAAGCGCGCACGCGTGATCACGCGTGAATCCGTGGCGCGCCTCTATCGCATACCCGAGGCGCGAATCTCGGATTTCGTGGAATTCGATCCGGCCAACGCCATCAAATTCACCATCCATCGGCTGACACCCAGCGGCAGTGCCGGCGACCCGGACATTTTCGGCGCGCAGCAGTACGCACCGCTGCTAGATATTGAAGTGCCGGTGTACGCGTGACAGTACAAATTGCGCCCGCTTGCAGATGTCGCCTGTACCCACAGTTCGCAGATCGCGGTGCGGCCTTTGCAAACCGGGCCAATGGTCCGGCAGTCACACATTCGCCTCGGCAAAAGGGCAGATCAACATTAATTTTGATCTTGAAATTACCAACGTGGAAGGTAATATTGTAAAGGGCACCGCAAATTATTACGCACGGACATGCAGGGGCGACTACCAAATGACCGGTAAGCTCGACGGCAACAACCTGGGCATGATCTCCACCGGTTACGGCGGTACAACGGGCGACTGCAAATTTGGATTCCGCGCAACCGTCGATGGCGGCAAAATGGTCGGGAAAATGGGGTCGAATGATTTGGTCGCCAGCAAGAAATAACCGCTCCACAGGCAAAGCACGATAAACCTCAGGGCCGCGATACACGCGGTCCTGTTCTACGCCGCCCGCGCGCTGGAATCCTTAACCACCTTCGCCCAGCGCTTAGTCGCCGACTGAATATTCGCCACGAATGGTGCCAACGTGCCCGCGGGCACAAACACGCCGAACCAGTTGCTAACGTCGAAGCCGGACACGCCCGCCTGCGCCATGGTCGGCAAAAGGAGTATTTGTTCGAGCGCTTGTTTCGCTCGTGCACTTGGCATAAATTGACGATCGGTCCCACAACAACCTGAGCAAAGGGCGGAGCACATCATGAAAGTCTATCTCGTACATCACGCCGACGCGCTGTCGGCCGAGCAGGATCCACAGCGTCATATCAGCCCCAAGGGCCGCGACCAATCCGATCGGCTGGGCACACGCTTGCATGCGCTGGGCGCGGCGCCGGTGCGCATACTGCACAGCGACAAGCAGTGGACCATTGACACTGCCGAGCGCATCGCCGCGAAATTGGGCGCCACCAACAAAACCGCGCAGACCGCCTACCCCATCAATACCGGCGATCCGCTCGCGCCCTTTCTCGCGGACATCGCCGCCGCCGATGGCGACCTCATGATGTGCGGCCATATCGATTACCTGCTGCGCGCGGCCTCCAAGCTGGTGTGCGGTGACGAAACGCGCAAGGTGGTTGAGTTCAAGCCCGGCAACGGCACCGCAGTTTGCCTCGAAGGCAAAGGCAACGATTGGGTGATCACCTACGCCTGGCGTCAGGATCACGCACCGGGGTAATTTGGTAGTAACACAGTAGCAACGCCGTGTTCGCGCGTTCATTTAACCACACGCGGCTGCGCCAGCCTGAATGACGCTGGGATACACTGTCACTCCAACCACTGCATGCACGGGGAGGGTTGCTTGGTCATCACCATAAAACGATGTGCCGGTGTCGCAATGGCCATCGTCGCCGGCATGCTTGGCAGGCAAAATGCGTCGGCCCAGGCGCCCGCGTCGACAGAGCCTGTCCTGAGCATGTCGAAGAGCTCAGGACAGACCTACCCCTTCAAACCCATACGCATTATCGTGCCCTACGCCTCCGGTGCCGGCCCCGACTTCACGGCACGTGAAATCGGCCGCGCGATTACCGAGACCACCGGACAACCTGTAGTCACTGATAACCGTCCGGGGGTGGCTGCGGTGCTGGGCCACGCCATGGGCGCCAAGGCGGCGCCCGACGGCTATACCTTGATACTCGGCACGCTCGGCGGCCTGGTGTCGGGCCCGGCGCTGCTCGGTAACAAAATTCCTTACGACCCGCTCAAGGATTTTACACATATCGGCCTGGCCACCTACGTGCCGTACTGCCTGTTCATCAACTCGAAACTGCCCGCTAACAACACGCGTGAATTCATTGCGCTGGCGAAGGCAACGCCGGGCAAGCTCAACTATTCGTCGCCGGGCGTGGGTACGCCCAACCACATCGGCGGTGCAATGCTGGTGACGCTCGCCGGCATAGACCTGCTGCATGTGCCCTACAAAATTGGCGCGCAGTCGATTACCGATCTCGTTGCCGGCACCATTCAATTATCGATTACCGGCCTGCTGACCACCATGCCGCATGCGCGCGCCGGGCGGCTTAAATTACTGGGCTGCGGAACGACGCAACGCCTGAAGTGGGCGCCCGAGGTGCCGGCGATCAACGAAACCATTCCGGGTTACTACAACACCGGCTGGTGGGGTTTGGTCGCGCCCGCAGGACTGCCGAAAGCCATCGTCGACAAACTGAATCCGATCATGAACAAGTGGCTGCAACAACCTGACACCCTGCAGCGCTTTCAGGTCGCCGGGCTCGAAGTGGCCACCAGCACGCCGCAGGGCTACACCGACCAAATCCGCAGCGATCTTGAGATGTGGCGCAAACTGATCAAGGATTCGAAAATCACCGTGGAGTCTTTACCTTGAAGTGGAACCCGCAATGAACTCTGCGAATAACGCACTGCGCGCCGTCGTCGCGGCACTTACACTGGGCGTGGCCGCCACGCATGCATTACCCGCCGCGGCGCAGAACGCATCGACAGGTGCTTATCCCAACAAACCCATACGCGTGATCGTGCCCTATCCGCCCGGCGCCGGCACCGATTTCACCGCGCGCGAAATGGGCAGAGCCATTAATGAAGCGTTCGGGCAGCCGGTGGTGATGGATAACCGCCCTGGTGCCGCCGCCACACTTGGCCATTCGCTGATGTCGAAGGCCGCCCCCGACGGTTACACGCTGGGCTTGGGCACCACCGGCGGACTGGTCTCGGGGCCGGCGCTGCTCGGCAATAAAATCCCCTACGATCCGTTGAAGGACTTCACCCATATCGGGCTCGCGACCTACGTGTATTACTGTGTGTTCGTCAATGCCGGACTGCCGGCGAACAACATGAAAGAATTCATTGCGCTGGCAAAAACGCAGCCCGGCAAATTCAATTATTCGTCACCCGGCGTGGGCACACCCAATCACATCGGCGGTGCGCAATTGGTAACGCTCACCGGCATCAATCTGCTGCACATTCCGTACAAAGGCAGTGCGCTGTCGCTCGCCGATCTGATCGCCGGCACCATCCACATGACCATCACCGGCTTCACCGGCGTGTTGCCGCACGTCAAGGCCGGCCGGCTCAAGGTGCTGGCCGTCGGCCACACCGAGCGCATCAAGATGATGCCCGACCTGCCGACAGTGGCCGAAACCGTACCCGGCTACTACAACACCGGCTGGTGGGGCCTGGTCGCGCCGCCCGGCTTGCCCAAACCGATCGTCGACAAACTCAACGCGGTCATCATCAAGTCGCTCAACTCACCGGAGTCGCAACAGCGTTTTTTTGTGACCGGACTCGAAATCGCAACCTCCACGCCGCAGGGCTACACCGACATCATTCGCAACGATCTTGAATCGTGGCGCAAGCTGATCAAGGAGGCGAAGATCAGTGTGGAGTCGTTGCCGTAGCGCGGATTGACTGATTGTGTGTACAATATCGGTTATGTATATACAAGACTTGAGGAACTTTTATGGAGACTGCCAGAATTTTCAACAGTGGGAACAGCCAGGCGGTACGCCTGCCCAAACAATTCCGCTTTGCCGCCAGCGAGGTGTTTATTCGCAGGGACGCGGCAACCGGTGACATTGTGCTTTCCACACGCCCGGCGAGTGGGGCTTGGGCTGATTTCTTCGCGCTACGCGCCAAAACTCGCATACCCAAGGATTTTTTGACCGAGCGCCCCTTAAACAAGATGGAACGCATTCGTGATCTCTTTGCCGCGAGGTCAAACACGCCTGTCCGCCGCATACCTGCGATCAAGCGATAGACGAAATGCGCTATTTGCTCGACGCGGACACGTGCAGCTATGCGATACGCGGCGTGTCCGCGGCGCTCGACGCAAAGCTCGCAACAGCCAGGCGAGATTCGCTTGCCATTTCCGCTATCACACGTGCGGAACTGGTTTTCGGCGTTGAAAAACGGGGTAACCTACTTAAACTTTCAAGGCTGGTTCACGGCTTTCTTGACCGGGTTGTTGTGTTGCCATGGGATGCTGCCGCAGCCGATCACTTTGCGCAACTGCGCGCGTTGCTGGAGCGCGGCGGCATGCCTATCGGCCTGTTCGACACCATGGTTGCAGGCCATGCGCTCGCGCTCAAGGCGATTCTCGTCACCAACAACCAAAAGCACTTTCAAAAGATCAAAGCACTCAAGATCGAAAATTGGCTCACCTAACGGCGGGATAAGCAAACCTCGGGGCACAAACCGAAAGTCGCAAAAAAATCAAAGGTTCCCGGCTCCAATTAAATTCAAGCGCGACGAGTTCAAATGAATTCATAATCGCACAGCAGCAAGCGAAATATAAGTAAGTATTTGTTTTAATTTAATAATTTATACATCTATCGCATCACCGCGCAGACATTATTATTTTAGCTACGGTCAAACGCGAACCTGAATGTCGGTTTTCCGGCGGTCAGTTCCGAAACTTGGATGACAGATCATGGCCGATCGCAGAACTCCCGCCTGCGATTTCAAGCACTACGTCGACGCTTCACCCGCTCACCCAAAGTATGCGCAACCGCCTTCGCGCCTTTGCCGGGCGTGAGTTCGATCAGTGCCACACAGCCCGTGCTGATAGTCCCCATATGCGCCGCGCACACGCCCGGATAACACGCGAGCGTGTTGCCATGGCGCATCTGGCGATGCGCGTGCACATGGCCCAGTGCGAGATAGTCAAAGCCCGACGCTTCGATTTCCTGCGGCGTAATCAGCGACGAACGCGCGGTGTCGGGGTCGGCCGTGTAGAGGCCGTGCGCCATGCCGATGTGCCACAGGTTGCCAACGCGCGGCGGCACATCGGCCATGGGTTTGTTGGATAGATCGTGATCGAGCATGCAGCGGCCCCACACGGTGGCGTGCAGTTCGGGGAACGTCACCTGCGTACCCTCCGCCTCATTGAGCAACGTGACATGCCGCCCGGCTTTGCGAAAATTCATGCGCTTGATGACTGAGCGCTCGTCCCACACGTCGTGATTGCCGACGATGATCACGGTCTCGCACGACACGCGCGCCAACTCTGAATAAACGAAATCGACGGTGTCGCGCTCGATTTCGTTGTGGTCGAACAAATCGCCGGCGATCAGAAATAAATCCGCTTCGGTATCGAGCACGATATCGACCACTTGCGTAAATGCCTCGCGCACACGAATGCCATCGGGCTCGTCGTTGAGATGAACGTCGGACGTGTGGGTGATTTTCAGGGGACGGATCATGATGCGAGCAATTTTACTACGGTCTGCGACTCCGGCTTCGGACACTTTGGCCCCGGCTCTGTCCACCCCCGCAATTCGATGTCGCAGCACATCGCGCGTATCGCAGCATCGTCCAGCACGCCGGTGGTGAACGATTGTGGATTCTCAGGATCGCCTTGCAACGCCACTGCCGAATGGCATGAAATCCGGGCACTGTATCCCCTGATTGCGCGTCACCATATCCCGCCTGCACTTGCTCCGGGATTTCTACGCCCGCGTAGAGACAAATAGTGTGTAATATTGTTCTGGATTGCGAATTTGTTAAGGAAAAGTACGAAAAACTGTGCAATATTGCACTTACGAAACTAACCGTTTGTACTATTGTGCTGCCAGTTACCGCATGCTGACAGGTCATGCACGGTAGCGAACAGTTACGGTAGCCTCGGAAAAAAGGAGTTGACGATGAACAGAATGAGCACCGGTTTGCTTCACGGCATCAGTACCGTCGTTTTGGTTTGCATGGTGGCATGCGCTTTTGCACAAGAAACGCCCAATACGCTTGACGGCATAACAGTGGTCGATGCCGCTCGTGTGCAGCAAATGATGCGTTCAGGCATCGCCGTGTTCGATGTGCGGGTGGCCGCTGAGTACGCCGAGGCCCACATCAAAGGCGCGATAAGTCTGCCGTACCGAGAGAAAAGCGCGAAGAACGTCAAATTTGACAGAACCCAAGACAATTTCGACCTCGACAAATTGCCGCCGGACAAAAACGCAACCTTTGTCTTTTATTGCAACGCGGGCGATTGCTGGAAGAGCTACAAGGCGTCCAAACTTGCCGTTGACGCCGGTTTTAAGCGCGTGCATTGGTTTCGTGGCGGTCTTCCTGAGTGGCGCAGCAAGAGCCTGCCCGTCGAATAGCACCTAGCTTGCGGGCAGTAATAGCCACCCGCCTCACAACACATCGATTGCAGACATGAGAATCCTGTCCATACGTTCGCAGTTGCTGATGTTGTCGGCGGCTTGCCTCGCGCTGATAGCTGGCTTAAGCGTGTTGGTGATTCTCGGCTCACGCAGCGATGCCCTTGCGCTGCGCGAACTTTACGAACATGGGTTTCAGCCCATGCTCGCGTTGCAGGGTACGGATCGGCAACTAAAGGAAGTGCGGTTCCGGCTCGCCGGCGTGCTGCTGGATCAGATTCCAGTGACGGGCAGCCGAAATCATTTGAAAGAGGCACGAGAACAAGCGCCAGCGCTCTGGAAAAGCTACACTTTGGCATCGGGCGCGTCCAAGGGCGAACGCGAAGCGCTGATCGCGCGCATCGACGTCGGCTGGACAAAGTTTGATCGTTTTGCAGCGGAGCTGGATACCGCCTACGTCGCAAATGATCGCAAAAAGCTGGCCACGCTGCTTGAGGACGACTGGCCGTCGATGCACATCGAACTTGTCAAGCCGTTGGAATTACTGCTGCCCTTGGCGATCAAAGAAGCGGAAACCGTTTACATGGCGCGCTCCGTTGCTGCGTCACAGCGACAGGTCATGGCGGTGACTAGCTTTGTTGTCGGTGGCCTGTTCCTGGCCGGCTTTCTGTTCGGTTTTACCCGCCGGCTCCAAAAGGCATTTAGAGAAATCGTCACGGCGATGCGTCAGCTCGCGAATGGCGATCTCGCCGCTCATCTGGATAGTAAAGCCTGTGCTGAAACCGTCACCATCGGGCATGAATTTGGCGCGGCACTCGACCAATTGAATGATCTCGTGGTACGCATACACCAGATCGCCGGGCACATGCAAATGGCTTCCGGTGAGATTGCGCAGGGCCACGCGGAATTATCGGCGCGCACGGAAGAGCAGGCTGCGTCCCTGGAAGAGACCGCGGCTTCGATGGAGCAAATGACCGCCACCGTATCGCAGAACGCGGAGAACGCTCGCAAGGCGAGTGAGCTCTCGGCAGGGGCTTCGACTGTGGCCGTGCGTGGCGGTCAGGCGGTGGGAACCGTGGTAAGCACCATGACGGGAATCTCTGAATCTTCCAGGAAGATCGCCGACATCATCGGGGTGATCGACAGCATCGCGTTCCAAACCAACATTCTTGCGCTCAATGCAGCGGTAGAAGCGGCGCGCGCGGGCGAACAGGGACGGGGCTTTGCGGTAGTTGCTGCCGAGGTGAGGAGCCTGGCGCACCGTTCAGCAGAGGCATCCAAGGAAATCCGGCAACTCATTCTGGATTCGGTCGGCCGCATCGATGCGGGTTCACGTCAAGTCGCGGCCGCAGGCGCGACCATGACCGAGATCGTGACGTCTGTGAAGAGCGTGAACACGTTAATCGCCGAGATTTCGTTGGCGTCGCAGGAGCAATCTCAGAGTCTAGCGCAGGTAAGCCATACCGTGCAGCAGTTGGAGAGCGTAACGCAGCAGAACGCTGCGATGGTGGGTTCGGCCGCCGCGACTTCGCTGGAAGATCAGGCCTCCGCCCTGATGAGCGCCGTGCAAGGCTTTAAGCTTGCCGGAACCTCAGACCGCCCGACCATTGCTGCGATGCCTGTCGTGGGCGTAGATCCCGGACAGCTATCTTGGACTAACCGGCGCCACGTCATCACGCTGCCCTGATGCCGCTATCCTGAATCAGCGTCTCGCTTCGGGCAGGGCGCCCTCCCGATCAGGTGAGATTGAGTTTGTTCCAGTGTGCTGCCTATGTTTTCCACGCCGACATTGAAGAATTTTTCTTTCTCGTCGGCACGTGCCATTACACGCACGAATGCCTGATTGAGTCGCGCGATCACATTTGACGGCGTCTTTGCATTGGCAATGCGAACATCAACTTCGCATAAAAATAAAAAATTGTTTAAAATCAAATACTTAATCAATTTTAGCCCCTGACATCCTGACCACGTCCACCCAGCGTTTGGTTTCCGTGCGCATCAACTCGGCGAACGCGGCTGGCGTACTGCCGATGGCGTCCGCGCCGTCTTTCATGAAGCGCTGTTTCACGTCATCCGCTTGCATCGCTTTGCTGATCACGTGCGCGAGTTTGGTCACCACACCATCGGGCGTCCCACGCGGCGCGAGTACGCCGAACCAATTCGCTGCATCGAAACCAGGAATGGTGTCGGCGAGCGGCGGCACCTCAGGTAAAAACACCGCACGCGTCTTGCTGGTGATCGCGAGCGCTTTCACCCGCCCCGCTTTGGCGTGCGGCAGGCCACCTACGACACTGACAAACGCCATGCCGACTTCGCCGGCGATCACCGCGTTAAACGAATTGAAGCCTTTATACGGCACATGCGTAAGTGAAATACCTGTTGCTGACTTCAGCCACTCGGTCGACAAATGATGCAGCGAGCCATTGCCCGGCGAGCCATAGGTCATCGGTGCCATTCGCGTTTTTGCGGCGGTAACCAACTCAGCTATCGAGTTGATTTTGAGCGCGGGACTCACTGCCAGAATTAACGGGCTAGCAGCCGCCACGCTGATCGGCACAAAATCTTCCAGCGGCCGGTACGGCAAGTGTTTATGCAAACTGGGATTAATGGTCAGTACGCCGGTGTAGCCGAGCAACAGCGTATAGCCGTCGGCGGGTGCGCGCGCCACCAGTTCGGTGCCCACGATGCCGCCCGCGCCGCTGCGATTGTCCACAATCACCTGCGGCCCCAGCGCTTCCTGCAGTTTGAATGCGACGATGCGGCCCACGATGTCCGCGCCGCCGCCCGGTGGCTGTGGCACGACAAAGCGGATGGGCTTGGTTAGGTATAACTGCGCTGCCGCGCTTTGAGCCGCGACCACAACGATACAACATAACCCAGCAGAAATTTTCACGAGGACAGCATTCGATAGTGACAGTCTCGAAATTTTAACGCGCAACCACAGCTACGATTCACTGCCGCATGCGATAGAATCCGCCATCCCTACACGAGACTATGCCATGAAAATTCTTGTCCTCCCCGGCGACGATATCGGTCCGGAAATCACTGAAGTCGCGATGTCGGTTATCGAACGCGCCAACACGGCGTTCGGTCTTGAACTCGGTTTTGATTTCAAAGACGTCGGCATGGCGTCCTACCGCAGGAACGGCACCACCTTGCCGGAAAGTATTTTCGACGCCGCCAACGCTACCGACGGCATACTGCTCGGCCCTTGCGGCATGACGGAATATCCGCCGCGCGAGGCAGGCGGCATCAACGTGCCCGGCATGTTGCGCAAGCGGCTGGACCTCGGCGCCAATATGCGCCCCGCGCGCAGGCATGCGTGATGCGCGCCCCGGCCTCGATGTGATGTTCGCACGCGAGAACACCGAAGGCTTTTACCCCGATCGCAATATGTTCATGGGCAGCGGCGAATTCATGCCCACGCCCGATGTGGCACTGTCGGTGCGCAAGATCACCGCGCAGGCCTCACGCCGCATTGCGCAGGCTGCGTTTGAATACGCGCGCCGTCGGCGCAAGCAAGTCACTGTCGTCGGCAAACGCCATGTGATGCAATTGTAGGACGGCATTTTCGTGCACGAAGCCGAAGCGGCGGCGAAAAACTTTCCCGATGTCACGCTGCGCGAAATGGATGTAGACGCCATGGCCGCCGATCTTTACAGCCGCCCACAGTGCCACGACGTCATACTCATCACCAATATGTTCGGCGATATTTTGTCGAACGCGGCCGTGGCCATGTCCGGCGGATTAGGTTTGGCGGCATCGCTCAACGCGGGCGACAACTTCGCCGCGGCGAATGCCGGACACGGCTCCGCGCCGGATATTGCGGGCAAAGGCATTGCCAATCCGAGTGGATTGATTTTGTCTTGCTCGATGTTGTTTGATTGGCTGGGTCATCGTCATCAGCGCGCGAATTTTTCGCTGGCTGCGCGCGGTATTGAAGCGGCGATGGATGCCGCGCTCGGTAAAGCCGAAACGCGCACCGGCGATTTGGGTGGTCCGCTCGATACCAAAGCGTTTGGCAAAGTGGTCGTCGAGCGACTGGCAGAAGCGGCCGACAAGCTCGCGAAAAATACTTAACACATGACGACATTTCACGAGAGAACTGATCGTAAGTATTTGTTTTTATTATATTTTTAACCGACCGTGGCACGCGGGAGCAGTTTCACGCTTACCTGAAAGTCGACATTGCCGAGTTTTGAAAACCCGACAAGGCAGCGTGGATACAGGCGGCGGGCAGTAAAACCTACGCTTTTTGGATGCTTACAAGATCGACGAGGCTGCGCTCGCCGCTGTGCCGATACAAGCGCTTGCACTGGCGCGGATAATCGGAAATATCCTGCGTGAGCCGCTGCCCGATCACCAGACACACCAGCGGCTCGGCTCCGTCGTTGATCATCTCGTGCGCAATTTTGTCGATGGGGTGGCCCATGAAATCACCGGGACCGATGGTGTGCGTTTGTTCGCCGATCACTGCCGTGCCGTGACCTGACAGCACGTAGACGCATTCTTCTTCGTAGTGGTGAAAATGGTATTCCGTCGAGCGGTGTCCGGGCGCAACGGTAATCAGGTGCACGCCGAGGTTTTTCAACCCGGCTGCATCACCAATGGATTTATTACTGCGTACCGCTTCTGCATTGAGAAAATGCGTGCGCTGGACGGCTGCCATCGCGGCGACGGCTTGGGCTGACAGATACATACTCGATCCTTTCCAAAGAAAAATGGCGAATCACTTACGCGACTCGCCATCTTTGCCTTACTGTCCCACCCCGTCAAGCGGGGCGAGACCCATCGCAATCAATTCGCCTTGATGTTCGCCGACTTGATCACTTTCAACCAGCTGTTGTAATCGGTGGTAATGCGCTGGCCGAATTTCTCCGGTGAGCCGCCGGTGGGGATCATGCCGTCTTTCGCCAGATGCTGTTTCATTTCCGCCGATTCAAGCGCCTTATTGATCACGGCATTGAGCTGATTGATGATGGCCGGCGACGTGCCTGCCGGCGCCATCGCGCCGAACCACAACTCCACGTTATAACCGGGCACGGTATCGGAAAGCGCCGGGATGTCGGGCAGCGAATACCAGCGCTTGGCGGTCGTCACCGCCAGGCCGCGCAGCTTGCCGGCCTGGATGTGCGGCACCACCGGCAGCATGCTGGCCACCATGATGGGCGCCTGCCCCGACAACACATCAATCAACGCAGCACCCGTGCTCTTGTACGGCACATGCACCATCTGGGTTTTGGTCATGTTCAGCAACAGCTCGGTCGCCAAGTGCGTAATACCGCCGAGACCGGTTGAAGCGTAGGTCAGGCTATTGGATTTGGCTGACGCCAACGCAAGCAACTCTTTCGCGTTGTTCGCCTTCACCGACGGATGCACGACCAGCACGAAGGGGGTGGAACCAAACTCCACTACCGGCACAATGTTCTTGATCGGCTCCCACGAAGGCCGGTGCAGCGCGGACGTCGCGGCAAAGCTCGCCGACATCATCATCAGCGTGTAGCCATCGGGCTGGGCCTTGGCGGTCATTTCCATGCCGATCAAGCCACCGGCCCCGCCACGGTTATCCACCACGAACTGCTGCTTCAAACCCTCCGACAATTTTTGTGAGAATTGGCGTGCGGTGATATCGCTGCCGCCGCCCGGCGCAAACGGCACCACCACACGCACCGGCTTGCTCGGATAATTTTGCGCAGCAGCAGGCAATACGCCGCTCAGGACATTCATTCCGCAGGTGCCGGCAACCAGAGAAAACAACGTAACTATTTGTTTTTTAATCATTTTTTAACTCCTCTCGCAGTGATACATCCTATCATTCGCCCAATAATTCGCGCGCGGTGCGGCTGCACACCTGCTCGCGTTCGCTTGCAGTCAGACCGGGGATTTTATCGATTTCCTCGATCGGTCGGTCGGGGCCCATATCAAACGGGTGGTCCGTGCCTATAACAACGCGGTCGGCCCCTACTCGGTTGATCAGATGACGCGCCGCCTGCGGATCGTGCGTCAGCGCATCGAAATAAAATCGCCGCAGCAAATCGCGCGGCGAACTGGCGTTATTGACCTTGGGCTCCTTGCGCACGTTGTACCCATGCACAAAACGGCCGATCTGATACGGCACAAAACCACCGCCGTGCGCGAGCAGGATTTTCAGATTTTTGCAGTCGTCCAACGCACCGCTGAACATCAGGTGCGCCACCATCATGGTGGTATCGAGCGGAAAGCCGATAAAGTTGCTGAGATAATACTCATCCATCCAGCCCTTCGCCAAGCACTGATATGGATGCGTAAAAATAAAACAGCCCAGTTGCTCGGCGGTTTTTAAAACCTTGCGAAATTTCTGATCGGCGAGCGGCAGGCCCTCGATGGACGTGCCCATCTCAATGCCTTTGAATTTGTGTTCTTTGACCACACGCTCCAGCTCGGTGATCGCCGCATCCGTATCCTGCATCGGCAAGTGCGCGAGGCCGCGCAAGCGCGCCGGATACTTGGTGACCATTTGCGCAATGCCGTCGTTGGCGAGCTTGGCGGACTCCAGCCCCACCTCCGGCGACAGGTTGTAAAAATAAATCGGCGGCCCCACCGAGAGGCCGGCGATGTCCATGCCCACGCTGTCCATCCACGCAATCTTCGCGTCGACGTTGAAAAACTCCGGCTTCAATTCCGCCGGATTACCGTGCACATCGAAAAAAGTTTTGCCGTCTTTATCGTAAACACTGGTGTGATAGCGCTCGGGGCTTTTGCGAATGGCATCGAGCACGGTGGGCGGGACGACGTGGTTGTGTAAATCAATGGTGGTCATATAAATAATTGTAAGTATTTGTTTTTAAAGTATTTTTATTGACTATTCGGTACGGGGCGAAAAGCCAAAAGCTTCCCTCACCCCCGGCCCCTCTCCCGAAGGGAGAGGGAAGCAAACCATCTTTCGCTCTCAGGACACATCCGAAGCAGCGCAAGAGTGGGGTTGCCCCCTCTCCCTCTGGGAGAGGGCGGGGGTGAGGGAGGCAGTTGATTTTGCCGCACACACTGAACAGTCACAATTTTTATTTTAAGTTTCGTGGCGACCGTTCAGCCGCCCGGCGCGCCTTGGGTATTGACGTAAACCGAGTACACCGAGGTGCTGCCGGCCATGAACAATCGATTGCGATAGCGCCCGCCGAAGCACAGGTTCGCGCAACGCTCGGGCAAATCAATGCGCCCGATCAGCTTGCCTTGCGGATTGAATATCGACACGCCGTCGAGGCCTTCCTTGCCCATGCCCCAGCCGCACCAAAGGTTGCCGTCGACGTCGCAGCGAAAACCGTCCGGTGTGCCATCGGGTTCCGCGGTAAGCAAGGTGCGGCGGTTGGCGAGCCGCGTGCCGTTATCGACGACATCGAAAGCGTGTATCTCGCGCGGCATCGCACCCGCCACGATGACATAGAGCTTCGATTCGTCCGGCGAAAAGCACAGGCCGTTGGGCCGGTTCACGTCACCGGTGGCAACCGTGAGTTTGCCGCTGCCATCGACGCGGTAAACATTGGTCGGCAGTTCGGGCTTGGCCACGTGGCCTTCGTAGTTGCCAAGGATGCCGAACGGCGGATCGGTGAACCAGATCGAGCCGTCGGACTTGCACACGATGTCATTCGGCGAATTGAGCGGCTTGCCGTCAAAACTGTCGGCGATGACAGTGATCGAGCCGTCGTATTCGGTGCGCGTCACGCGCCGCGTGTCGTGCTCGCAGGTGAGCAGCCGCCCTTGCCGATCGCGCGTGTTGCCGTTGGCGTTGTTCGATGGCTTGCGAAACGCGCTGACGCGGCCCGTCTCTTCATCCCACTTCATGATCGCGTTGTTGGGGATATCGCTCCACAACAGGTAACGCCCGTCGCCGAACCACACTGGCCCCTCGCACCAGCGCATGCCCGAGGCGAGGCGCTCGATCTTGGTTTGCGCAATGCGATAACGCGCAAAACTCGGATCGATAATCTTGATCGACGGATCGGGATACCGTTCGCTGGGCCGCCATTGCGCGAACGCGCTCGGTACGGCCGCCATCGTTGCGAGTGCGGAAGTTGCTGCCAAGAAATTACGTCGACCTGATTGCGTGATGTCCATGATGATTCCCTGTGGTTGCTGAAGGTGCTACGGTTACGCCATGCGCGGCGGACGCGCCGTCAGGCGCTGTGCGGTGGTGGTGGCGAAATCCGTCGGCACATCGCAACTCCAGTCCAGCGTGTGCATGCGTTCGCAGATTTTCCAGCCGACGGGTGTGCGGCGCAGCCGGTCGAGGTAACGCAGGCTGCGCATCGCCACGTGTTCTGCTGCCGGCGTTTCCGGCGTATCTTTACCTGGCAACACCAGAAACGCGATGGCATTGGTTTCGATTTCAGCAATGTCTTGTTCCAGCGAATTGAAGTTCAGGTTGCCCATGAAGTGGGTGGTAATTTTCCAGTCGCCGGATTTTTGATTGGCGAACGCCAGAAACGCGGCCATCACTTCTTCAACGCCGCGCGCGGGAGGCCGCCCGTCGTACCAGGCTTGCACGTCGGTGGTAAAACAACTGCGCACTTGATCTTGATCGCCGCGGTCCAGACCCTGAAAATAACGAGCGAGTACATCATGAATGGCGGCACGGTCAATCAGGTTTTGCAGATCAATAGTTTGCGCTGGCATGGCTGTCCTCCCGATGAATAACGTGATGGGATCGAGTATCGCTCAATTGCGGCATTCTTTGTAGTGGTGCTACGCGCGCGGATTGACGGTCGTGCGCCCTACTCCGCGCGCATGCCTGCGTCTCGAACCACTTTCGCCCATTTACCGACTTCAGCGCGCAGGTAGTCAGTGAACTGGGCCGGCGAATTTGCTATGGGATCATAGCCCTGCGCGATCAGTCGCTCCCTCATGTCGGATGGCTTTAACGCGCGTGCAATTTCCGTATGCAGTTGCTCGATAATGCCACGGTGAGTTCCACGCGGCACCAGTAGCCCATACATATTGTCGACAAAAACACCGGGGTAGCCCGATTCGGCGATGGTCACAACATCGGGCAAAGCCGGCGAGCGCTGCAAGGTGGTCACCGCGATGGCACGCAGTTTGCCCGCCTTAACATGCGGCACCAACAGCGGCATCGCGGTGATCACGAGCTTGATCTGCCCGCCCAACAGATCACTCACCGCCGGCGCCGCACCCTTGTACGGAATGTGCTGCATCTTGATGCCGGCCGCAGTACTGAACAACTCGGCGGCCAGATGACCGGCAGTACCGACACCCGGCGAGCCGTAGTCGATGGGCGCGCGCTTGGCGAACTGCACGAGTTCGCGCGGGTCGCGCGCCGGCACTGCGGGATGCACCGCCAGTATCACCGGCGAAATGGCCGCGTTGCTCACCGCCGAAAAATCCTTTTCGACCGCGTATCCCGCCGCAACATAGAGCGAGGGATTGACCACGAAGTGCATCCCCACCATTAACACGGTGTAGCCGTCGGGCAACGCCTTGGCCGCGAGCACGACACCGATGTTGCCGCCCGCGCCGGTGCGATTGTCGATCACCACGGGTTGCCCCCACGCTTCGGTCAGTTTCTGGCCGACGATGCGTGCCAGCACGTCGTTGGGGCCGCCGGCTGCGAACGGGACGATCATGCGGATCGGCTTAGTGGGATATTGCGCCTGCGCTAACGTAGCGCTGCTGACCATCACAGCAGCGAACAAAAACGCTTTCAACCGGTTGCGTCTGATCATGAAAACAATTGCCGACGCCACATCGCAAACATCAATTCCCAGTCGCGGTTCGCGGCCTGCTTGTCGTAAATATCGCGGTCCGGCAAGGTGTAGCCGTGATGCGCATCCTTGTGCAATTCGTAACTGAATTTTGCTTTTGAGCTTTGCATGGTATCCGCAATGATTTTGATGTGCGGCAGCGGCGCAAACGGGTCGTTCTCGGCGAAGCCGCAGTAGAGTTCGCCTTGCGCTTTTTGCGCAGCGAGATGCGGCGAATCGGCGCCGTCTGTGACCAGGCGTGTGCCATGCAAACTGGCCGACGCCTTGAAGCGATGCGGAAACGCGCCCGCCACACGAAACACATGGCGCCCGCCCATGCAATACCCTATGCAGCCCACCGCACCCGGCCGCGCCGGCTCGCCGCCATCCATGAATTTAAGCAGTGCACCGGTGTCGTCGACCACCATCGCGTCACTGAGTTTGAGCATGTGCGCGCGCACCTGCGCTTTGCGCGCGTCGTCCAGCAGTTCCAGCGAAATCATGTGGTTATTAGCATCACGAAACTCGTTGCGCACGCGCCCCCAGCGGTAATAAAAATCCGGCACCATGCAGTAGTAGCCGGTGGTTGCGATGCGCCGCGCGATGTCGAACAACTCTTCACGCAAGCCCCACACATCCATATAGAGAATGATCGCCGGATACGGGCCGCCATCGTTTGGATGGGTGATGAAGGTTTCCATTTCGCCGTCGGGCGCTGCGACGTTGACCGTGCGTTCTTTCATGCGTATGCTCCAAGTGTACGTGAGAGATTGACCATGACGTCCGCCAGATCACCGAAAGCATTCATGCGCGGCTGCGCGGCGATGCGCTGCGTGATGATGACGTTTTTGAATTTCAGTATCGGATCGTCGGCGCGTCCCGGCTCTTCATAATACGTATCCAGGCCGAGGCCGCCGAGGTGGCCACTCGCCAGCGCATCGACCAGCGCCTGACGCTCGACGATATCCGCACGCGAAATGTTGATCAGAATCGCGCCGTGTTTCATTTGCGCGAGCCGCGTGGCATCGAGCATATGACGCGTGTTTGGCGTCAGCGGAATCGCGGGACAAACCCAATCGCTCTCCGCCAACAAGGCATCAAGCGCGCGGTACTCGGCGTGGTGCTCGCGCTCAATCGCCTCCGGCAGACGCGTGCGCTGCGTGTAGACAGTTCTCATGCCGAAGGCGTGCGCACGCGTCGCCAACTCGCGGCCGATTTCACCCAGGCCGATGATGCCCATGGTCGACCCGAGTAAATTGCGCATGCCGCCGACACGCACCCAGTTGGAGTTCGCGGTGTAGCGGCGGTCGAAGTGACGCGGGCTGAAGCCAGCGGCGGTGAGTTGTTCCATGCTGAACAAGTTAGCCGTTTCATTAAGTCGCTTGGCCAGCATAATCATCAGACCGAACGCGTATTCCGCACAGCCGACGTTCGCACGCCGCCGCACCGTCAATAGTTTGATGCCGCGTGCCGCGCAGGCATTGACGTCGATGTTGCGCATCACGGTGCCGTACTTTTGAATGACCTTGAGTTGATCGGCGAGCGCAAGCTCCGCCGCACCGATCACCAACGATTCCGTCACTACTGCGTGTGCGCCCGGCAACGCGGCGCGCAACTCCTCTTGGGATGACGCGAGACGCACTTCGGCGGGATAGAGGTCGGGCGCTTGCGCGCGCGCCTGCGCGAGCCAACCTTGGTAGTCGGGAATGTCATGCGCCACAAAATCAGCAATGGCGGCAGTGCGTTGCGGATCATCTTCGCGTTGCAGGAAGGCCTGCAGCATGCGCGGGAAGGGATCGTTTTCGACGACCAGTATGGGTGGTGATGGCATATATGTAAGTATTTAATTTTAAACGGTTTTTTGTATATCGCTACGTTGTGACCGCAGCCGCAACTCAGCCAGAAAAACGCGCATTTCGCTGACGCAACGTTGCGGCGCGGAAAACGCGATTCCCTGAGTATAGACGTCGAACAATACCAGTTTCGCGTTGGGTAGTGCATCGCGCATTTTCAACATCCGCGCTTTGCGTGCGATGCTGCTGTTCACACCGGCCATCACCAGCGCCGGCGCTGTGACCTCAGGTAGACGCGGCAGCAGATTGCCCTGCGCGATCATCGCATGCTGCGCAATCGCGATGTGACGCAGCATTTTGTCATGCTCGGCGATCGACCATGCCATCCGGTCGGGCGACACCTTGTCGATGTCGACGCGGTTGCGTAAAGTTTTGCGTGCCCAGAAACCCAGACCGTATTTTTCAACTTCGGCCTCGGAGAAATTATCGTTGGCCGGAGCGCATCACACGTGGCGTATCAAAAGCACCGGCATGGTCGCCGCGCGCACCACACCTTCGGCCACACTGCCAAGCAACAGGTGGCGAAATCCGCGATAGCCGTGCGTGCCTATCACCAGCACATCCGCCCGCCATGCCTCGGCAGCCTCGATGAGGGTATCGGCAACATGAGATCCCGAGCTCATGATTTCAGGCGACTTTACTTCGGGTTCGATGCCTTCGGCACGCGCCGCGTTGCACGCCTGCGCGATTGTGCGCTGCGCAGATTCGCGCAGGCCCTCGATATACGTGCCCGGGAATTGCCCCGCTGCGTAGACCACCACGATGTCCATGACGTGAACAATGGCCAACTGAGCTTTCTGGTCCTTGGCGAGCGCGATCGCCTCCTTCAACCCCCGCTGGGCGGTTTCGCTGCCATCCACCGCTACCATGACGCGCTGATACATGATGTCTTCCGTTTGTAAATAAACGTAGTCCATCCTATCGCTACAAAAACGCTGACGATTGACCTGCGTCAAACCCGGCACACCCTCCAGCGCCAGCCTGCAACCATCGGCATATAGAAGCGGCAAGTCAAACTGGTTAGCCCCTCTTTTGCGCGCTCCCCCACAGCCAATGGATGGCCATGCTTCACCCGTGCCGGCCAGTGATCCATTCGGGAGATTGGGTAGGGCCTTCGCGCACTCTCGGTTATTCAGTCTTGAAGCGGCAACCGTAATTCGACAATGCCTTCCGGCGCCGGGCGGCTGGTGAATCCCAGGGTTTTCGCCAGCGTGAGCATGCGGTGATTTTGCGACAAGGTCGACGCGATCATCTCGACAGTGCCGCGCCCGCGGCAGTAGCCAATCATTTTTTCGAGCAGAGTCCGGCCCAGCCCGCCGCCCTTTATATCGGAGCGCACGATAATGGCCATCTCCGCCTGCTGGTTGTCGGGATCGGTGATGGTGCGCACCACGCCCAGGGTTTCCGGCTCGCCGTGTTCATCGTGGGTGGTGGCGATGAACGCCATCTCGCGCTCGTAGTCGATCTGCGTCAGGCGCGCGATCTCGCGCCGCGAGTAGAAGATTCTCATGCGCAGGTCATCGGCGCTGAGTTTTTGCAGGAAACGCAAATGCTGCGGTTCGTCTTCGGGCCGTATCGGACGCAGCAACAGCGTACGGCCGTTCCACGCGATTGACGCCTCCAGTTCGCGCGGATAGGGGCGGATCGCAAAGCGTTCATGTCCCTTTGCTTCTGCTTCTGCGGGCGCAATGCCGATACGCGCATCGAGTGC
>JAYUAH010000484.1:0-4052 GCA_043741415.1 Betaproteobacteria bacterium | reverse complement strand
GCGTCGGTGACCTGAAAGCGCTGCGCCTCGTAGCTATCGATACGGCCCGCGGCGAGGGCATCGTTGTAGATGCGGTACACGTCGGCGTGCGCACGGCGGTTGTCGGCCATGCAGCGTGCGGGCGAGGGATCGTAACGCGACATGCGGATCACTTCGGCGCGATCGCTGGCGAGCACGCCGCTGATGTATTGGCACTCTTGCAGCGTGAGGCGGTCGCGCCCCATTTGTATTTGCAGGTCTCTGAGACGCGCTTGCATGGCGTTGAATTGCTGTGCTTCCGCCGGGTTTACGCGGCCCGCGGCGCGCGCGTTCTCATACAGACCGACCACTTCGGCGTGCGCCCGCTGATTCTCCGCGTGGCAACGCCGGATGTCTTCGTAGGCATACACCGGCGGCGGCTGGGTGGGATAGACCACGACCGGCGGCGGGTATGCAACGGGCGGATACGCTGTGGGCTGCGGCGACATTGGCACCAATTCGCACCCTGCAAGTAACGTTACCAGTAGTGCCAAAAAACTCGTTGCATAGCGTTGCGTCATATCAGCCTCAATCAGGTTATTATTTAAAATAATTCAATAAAAACAAATACTTACGTATTTTATGCCCATTGAATTTATATTTTATACACGCTGGCTGCGCGCAGTCTGTACGCTGCCGCACGTGTGCATGGGGGCAACGCATAAAGCCGGCCGCTTTTGAATGCGCACCGGGCGGGCCACCGCGCTGGATAGTTACTTATGGCAGCAGCGTTGTCTACGCGAGCAGTTCGCGCAGCACGTAGGGAAGAATACCGCCATGCTGGTAGTAATCCACTTCCACCGGCGTGTCGATACGCAGGGTGAGCGGCACATGTTGTTGGCTGCCGTCTTTACGCGTGATGGTCATGATGACATCCTGCATCGGCGTGATGCCGTTTTCATAACCGGAGATATCAATCAGCTCCGAGCCATCAAGTTTGAGTGTTTGCGCGGTGGTGCCGGGTTTAAATTCCAGCGGCAGCACGCCCATGAACACCAGGTTGGCGCGATGGATACGCTCGAAAGCGCGCACGATCACCGCTTTGCTGCCCAGCAATTGCGGGCCTTTAGCCGCCCAGTCGCGCGACGAGCCTTGACCGTATTCGTCGCCACCGAATACCACCGACGGCACGCCGTCTTTGATGTAACGCATGGCGGCTTCGTAGATTGATGTTTGCTCGCCGGACGGTTGGTGAATGGTCACCCCGCCTTCGGTGCCGGGCAGCATCAGATTCTTGATGCGAATGTTGGCGAAGGTGCCGCGCATCATCACTTCATGATTGCCGCGCCGCGCGCCGTAGGTGTTGAAGTCGGCGATTTTTACACCATGATCCTGCAGATACTGGCCGGCAGGTGCGGTGGCACGGATGCCACCGGCGGGGCTGATGTGGTCCGTGGTGATGGCATCGCCGAAGATACCGAGGATGCGCGCGCCTTTGATATCGCTCACTTTGCCCGGCGTCATGCTGAAGCCTTCGAAGTACGGCGGCAGGCGCACGTACGTCGATTGGTCGTCCCACTGGTAGGTCGCGCCCGATTGCGAGGGGATGCTGTCCCACATCGGATTGCCTGCGCCGAAGTCGGAAAACAATCTCTTGTACATATTGGGATCAGTGGCGAATTTCATCACGGCACCGATTTCCGCGGTCGACGGCCAGATGTCTTTCAAGTACACCGGCTTGCCGTCTTTACCTGTGCCGAGCGCGTCTTTCGATAGGTCGATGTCGATGGTACCGGCGAGACCAAAGGCCACCACCAGCGGCGGGCTCATCAGGAAGTTCGCTTTGATGTTTTGATGAATGCGCGCTTCGAAATTGCGATTGCCGGAGAGCACGGCGGCGGCGACGATATCATTTTTGCTTACCGCTTCGTCGATGTGCGCATCGAGCGGGCCGGAGTTGCCGATGCACGTGGTGCAGCCGTAGCCGGCGACGTAGTAACCGAGTTGTTCCAGATAGGTCAGCAGGCCGGCGTTTCTCAAATACTCGGTGACGGCCAGCGAGCCGGGCCCGAGCGAGGTTTTGACGCGCGGATTCGGCTTGATGCCTTTTTCAACCGCTTTTTTCGCCAGCAGCCCGGCGCCCAGCAGCACGCCGGGGTTGGAGGTATTGGTGCACGACGTGATCGCCGAAATCAGCACGTCGCCGTGGCCGACATCAACACCTGCTTTGCTGGTGGGCACGCGCTTGCCGATTTCGCTACCTTTGCCATAGCCGCCGTCGGTGAAGGCTTTGCCCATGAGGTCACGATAGACGCTGCCGATTTTTGGCAAGTCCATGTGATCGTGCGGGCGGCGCGGGCCGGAGACCGCGGGTTTGACGGTGGACAGATCGAGTTCGACTACCACCGAGTAATCAATGTCACCGTCTTTTGGCATGCCGTACATGCCTTGCGCCTGCAAATAGGCTTTGACCGCGGGCACGAGCTCGCCACGCCCCGTCATTTCCAGAAACGCGCACGCTTTGTCGTCGACCGGAAAGTAGCCGCAGGTCGCACCGTATTCAGGCGCCATATTGCCGATGGTGGCGCGGTCGGGGACGGTGAGCGACGCGGCGCCATCACCGAAGAATTCAACGAACTTGCCGACAACCTTGTGATCGCGCAGCAGCTTGACGATTTTCAACACCATGTCGGTGGCGGTAACACCGTCACCCAGCTTACCGGTGAGATGCACGCCGACCACATCGGGCTCAAGAAAATACATCGGTTGGCCCAGCATGGCCGCTTCGGCTTCGATGCCACCCACGCCCCAACCGAGCACACCCAGGCCGTTGACCATGGTGGTGTGCGAGTCGATGCCGACCAGGCTGTCGGGGTAATACATGCCATCTTTGTTCCACACCACCTGCGACACGTACTCGAGATTGATCTGATGGCAAATACCGTTGCCCGGCGGGATGATCTGGAATGTTTTGAACGCCTGCGCGCTCCACTTCAGAAATTCATAACGCTCGCGATTGCGCGCGAATTCGATGGCCATGTTTTGCTGAAGTGATTCCGCAGTGCCGTAGTGATCGACTTGCACCGAGTGATCCATGATTAGGTGGCCGGGGCACAAGGGTTCGATGATGGCGGGGTCTTTGCCCATGGCCTTGGCGGCTTCGCGCATGGCGGCAAAATCCACCACCAGCGGCACGCCGGTCATGTCCTGCAACAGCACGCGGGCGACGACGATGGGCACTTCGCTCGATCGCTTGTTGACCGGCTTCCAGCCGGCGAGCGAATTCAGATGCGCTTCGGTGATTTTCTTGCCGTCGAAATTGCGCAGCGCCGATTCGAGCACGACACGCAGACTGACCGGCAGGCGCGAGATTTTACCAAGCCCGGCTTTTTCAAGTGCGGGCAGTGAATAATACTGGCCGGACTTATCGCCGAATTTGAATGTTTGCAGTGCGTTGTGAAGGTTGTGACTCATGGTTGCTCCCGAGGGAAGGTGAGTCGTGCGCGAGCGGCAGGCGACGGCGCTTGCTACGCCATGATCCTGTAAATGTCTACGATCCGGTGCACTAGCGCCGGATGGCTAATGCGCCTGGTGATGAGGGTATCGCTACCACGGCGGCCGATGGTGCGTCGAAGTAGTGTGGCTTCGACACCCATCAACAGCCGAGTTGATTTCAATCATCGCGCCGCAGAGACGTTACGCCCTAACCGCGCACCCGTCAAAATTTGCCACCGTGTGGAAAATCAGCTTCGCTAACCGGCCACCTTAGATCAGTTTGCTTACGCAGCCGCCGCCACCAGGTCACGCAGCACATAAGGCAGAATGCCGCCGTGCTTCAGGTAGTCGACTTCAATGCCGGTATCGATGCGCAGGGTAAGTGTCGCGCGCTGCGTGGTGCCATCGGCACGCCCTATCACCATAGTCACATCCTGCAACGGCTTGACGTTGCCGCCGTTAATGCCTTCGATGGAGAACGTTTCTGTGCCGTTGATGTTGAGCGATTGCACGCTGTCACCCGGCTTGAATTGCAAAGGCAGCACGCCCATGCCGATCAGGTTGGCACGGTGAATGCGCTCGAAGCTTTTGACGATCAC